>NZ_JAPVYY010000006.1:0-123753 GCF_041432105.1 Streptococcus sp. 27098_8_148
CTCTTACTGTCAACACTTTTTTCCAAAAAATTTTATTTTTTTGAAAGTTTTTTTAAAGTAATAAAGAAAAGCCTGCAATAAGACTTTTCTATTAGTCTAGTTCTTTGTTAATGATGAGAAATTTTTCTTCCCTGTAACCTCTTTTAATTAATCCTGCTTTAGCTATGCCTATTAGATCTTTTGAAAAGGATTGTATCGCTTCTTTTTCTTCTGTACTTAGAATTTTCTTTGAATATTTCTTTCTAAGTTTTCGATAATCCTGTTCTTCATTGTAAATGAATGAAGAATCTTCTAAATAGTCTTCTAGTTTTTCTAACTGTACAAATAAGCCCAACTCAAAGGCTATCGGGGCAAAGGTGGTTTCTAATGGTTGTGTACAAACACTTCTAAATTCCACAGTCCCACGAGCAGTTAAATCTTGAAATTGGTAACTTCGATGTTGTTTTAGATCTTCTTTTACAGGGTTAATGATCTTCTCATTTCCATCAGCCGTATAGGCTGTAATTTCTTTTTGATCTAGATAGTCCTCCACTCGAATTGGTTTAAAATAATATGATTTCCCCTCTCTAGTTGCTGTAAAAATAGCCGTTCTAGCGAGATTATTAAAAAACTCTTCTTCGCTTTGGTAGTCCTTAGGATAAATCCCTACATTTTCCTTATAATAACCATGTAAGGATTCTTCCCAGAAAATATCTCTAGCAATTTTTGTATTCCAAGCCTCTGCTGAAAATTCTGAGTTAGAAAACAAATATGCTTTTGCTGCTTCAATTTTATTAAATGCATTAATGATGCGAATATAATTATCGCACCTTACATCCAATTGAACCTGGTTTCCGCATATAAATGCTCCGTACGAAGGATAGGAGTGTGTCTTCATCCCTGTACCATTCATTGCAAGGAAAGCCATTAACATCTTGTATCGTTCGATTTTCACTGGGCTATTATCATTTTCTTTCCACAAAGGATGGATTCCGTGCCCTTGAATTTCGTGATTATTTTCTTGTAAAATCGGTTGAATGATCTTCAAATAAGCCTCAAAACGTTTGGCTACCTCATTTATAGAATGAGCTCTCTCAAATGCAAATTCAATTGTATTGTAACTCAACTCGAATAGAATACGATCTTTAGAAGAACAGTGAATCAATTGAATGGGATTTTGATTGTCATCTATTTTTTCAACTTCAAAATCTGATAAGTTGGCTAAGGTTCGAAAAAGATTTTTCGTCACCTCTATATTTGTTTTGTTTCCATTTGTTTCTACAATCGGAAACTCTAATTCAACTCCGACAAAGAGTTCCGAATCCTCTTTCATATTACTAAGGTACTTCTCTTTTAGTAATTTAATTGCTTGTTGTTTTGTCATTGAATCCTTTTTCTTCTATTGGAGATATGGGTTCCATTATATCATTTTTTGCTATTCTCGACTACTCATGAAAAGCAAGACAAAACGCCTGCTTACGAAATTGTTTTAAATTAAAGCAATTTCGTAAACAAGCGTCTACCATTCATTCAATATGATGAGTGTTCCCGCTGGGGAAAATCCCCAGCGGTAGACCAGAGCTAGACTAAGAATAACAGTGTATTCCATCATCATAACACTCAACAAAATTGATGATATTATACCAATTCGATGATAGCCATTGGCGCAGCATCACCACGACGTGGTTCAGTTTTAAGGATACGAGTATATCCACCATTGCGCTCAGCATAACGAGGTGCTAATTCAGAGAACAATTTTTGAAGTGCAGTTGTTTCTGAGTATTTACCTGTTTCTTCATCAAAGTTTTGTGATGCAACTTCGTTACGTACGAATGCAGCAGCTTGACGACGTGCATG
This sequence comes from Streptococcus sp. 27098_8_148, assembly GCF_041432105.1. Taxonomy (NCBI): domain Bacteria; kingdom Bacillati; phylum Bacillota; class Bacilli; order Lactobacillales; family Streptococcaceae; genus Streptococcus; species Streptococcus sp. 27098_8_148. The sequence continues at coordinate 1,837 of NZ_JAPVYY010000006.1, forward strand.
CAAATCACCACGTTTACCCAAAGTAATCATTTTTTCAACTGATTTACGGATTTCTTTCGCACGTGCTTCAGTTGTTACAATTGCTTCATTGATGATAAGATCTGTAGTCAAATCGCGAAGCATTGCTTTACGTTGTGAGCTAGTGCGTCCTAGTTTACGGTAAGCCATGTATTCCTCCTCTATTTATCGTTTTTTAACCCAAGGCCTAAGTCGGCAAGTTTGATTTTAACTTCTTCAAGACTCTTACGTCCTAAGTTACGAACTTTCATCATTTCTGCTTCTGATTTTTCAGTCAAATCGTAAACAGTATTGATGCCAGCACGTTTCAAACAGTTATATGAACGAACTGAAAGATCTAATTCTTCGATCGTACGTTCTAAAATACGATCATCAGAAGTTGTATCTACTTCTTTCATAACATCTGTTGCAATAGCAATTTCAGTTAAGTTTGTAAATAGATTTAGGTGTTCTGTCAAAATACGGGCAGACAAACCTAAGGCATCTTCTGGAATGATTGTCCCATTTGTCAAAATTTCAAGGGTTAGCTTGTCAAAACCGTCATTGCTACCAACGCGAGCTGGTTCAACTTGGTAATTGACTTTTGTCACTGGCGTATAGATTGAATCTACAGCAAGTGTTCCCACTGGTGCATCATCTTTTTTGTTTTGATCAGCTGGAACATAGCCACGTCCACTGTTTACAGTAAGCGTTGCTTTCAAAGACGCTCCTTCTCCGATCGTAAATAGATAATGATCAGGGTTTACAATTTCGATGTCACTATCCGTAAGAATGTCACCGGCAGTAACTTCTGCTGGTCCTTCTACATCAAGTTCAATAATCTTTTCGTCTTGGACGTAAGATTTAACGGCGATTCCTTTAACGTTAAGAATAATTTGCATAACGTCTTCACGGACTCCTGGAACCGTATCAAATTCGTGGAGTACACCTTCAATGTTGATTGAAGTAACAGCCGCACCTGGAAGTGAAGCTAGAAGTACACGACGAAGTGAGTTTCCAAGTGTTGTACCATAGCCACGTTCAAGTGGTTCTACGACAAACACGCCATAATCTTTATTTTCATCAATTTTTGTTATATTTGGTTTTTCAAACTCAATCATTTGCTATACTCCCTCTTAAACGAAAAGCTGTGTAATTGTTGATGATTATACACGGCGACGTTTTGGAGGACGAGCACCATTGTGTGGTACAGGAGTTACATCGCGGATTGCAGTTACTTCAAGACCAGCAGCAGCAAGTGCACGAATAGCAGACTCACGACCTGAACCAGGACCTTTAACAGTTACTTCAACAGATTTAAGTCCGTGTTCTTGAGCAGCTTTTGCAGCAGCTTCTGATGCCATTTGAGCAGCAAATGGTGTAGATTTACGAGAACCTTTAAATCCAAGTGCACCTGCAGATGACCAAGCGATTGCGTTACCATGCACATCAGTAATCATAACAATTGTGTTGTTAAATGTAGCGTGAATATGAGCAATACCAGATTCGATATTCTTTTTCACACGACGTTTACGTGTTGGTTTAGCCAAGATTTTTACCTCCTTATTTTATTTTATTTTTTCTTACCTGCAATCGCAACAGCTTTACCTTTACGAGTGCGAGCATTGTTTTTAGTGTTTTGTCCACGAACTGGAAGTCCACGACGGTGACGGATACCACGGTATGAACCGATTTCCATCAAGCGTTTGATGTTCAAGTTTACTTCACGACGAAGGTCACCTTCAACTTTGATTGCGTCAACTTCACGACGGATAGCATCTTCTTGATCTGGTGTAAGATCGCGAACACGAATATCTTCAGAAACGCCTGCAGCAGCAAGGATTTTCTTAGATGTTGGAAGTCCGATACCGTACACATAAGTCAATGAAATTACTACACGTTTGTCATTTGGAATGTCAACTCCAGCAATACGAGCCATGTTTTCTCCTTTCTATCTTATCCTTGACGTTGTTTGTGTTTTGGATTTGCTGGGCAAATTACCATAACACGACCATTACGACGAATTACTTTACAGTATTCGCAAATTGGTTTGACCGATGGTCTTACTTTCATTTTTATCCCTCCAAGTTTTTCGATTATTTAAAGCGGTATGTGATACGTCCACGTGTCAAATCGTACGGACTCATCTCCACTGTAACACGATCTCCCGCTAAAATACGAATATAGTTTTTACGAATTTTACCAGAAACTGTTGCTAAAATCTGATGTCCATTTTCAAGTTCAACCGTAAACATAGCATTCGGCATAGTATCAACTACTTTGCCTTCTACTTCAATCACATCGTCTTTTGCCACGCAAAAGTACCTCCATAAATTTCGATTCATTCCTCTGAGCACAGAGGTAACAATTATAAGTCAGACTAACTAATTGTATCACTTGTTGTCAAATATTGCAAGTGACTAAAACGTTTTTATTTCAAATTCTCCAAGACTTTTTGGATATCTTTGAAGACGTCGTTGATGTCTTGATTTCCTTCAATATCATGGACCAATCCTTTTGCACGGTAATGAGCAAGAATTGGCTCACCTTGAGCAATATTTACATCCAAACGGCGTTTCACTGTTTCTGGTTTGTCATCTTCACGTTGGTAATAGTCTTCTTCCTTGTAGTCAGCTGGTGGGTTAAATACTTTATGGAAGGTTTCACCTGTTTCACGATGGATGATACGACCACTTAAGCGCTCGAGGAGGCAGGATGGATCCACTTCAATATTGATCACTCCTTCAAGCTCCAAACCAAGGTCTACCAAGATTTGATCCAAGGCATGAGCTTGTTCAATCGTGCGAGGAAAACCGTCCAAAAGGAATCCTTTTTCCTTAATGTCGTCTTGAGCCAAACGTTCTTTTACAATTCCGTTTGTCACATCATCGGGCACCAATTCACCTTTGTCAATGAATGATTTTGCCAATACACCCATTTCAGTTTGGTTAGCCATCGCTGCGCGGAACATATCGCCGGTAGAGATATGCGCTACGTGAAACTCTTCCACGATTTTCGCTGCTTGGGTCCCCTTACCTGCTCCAGGCAACCCCATAATTAAAAGATTCATGATGAATTCTCCTTATTTTGTTTTTAAATGGAAGCAGGAGCGAATTCCTATTTCCATTTAAAAACAAAATAGAAGGCTGACAAAGTCAACCTTATTCTATTCTGTTGTTGTGTCCATAAATCCGACATACTTACGTTTTAATAAGTAGCCTTCTAATTGTTTCATTCCCTCAATACCTGTTGAAATAATGATTAACAAACTAGTTCCTCCAAGAGCAACTGCATCTGTCAAACCAAATAAATCTCGAGCCAGGATTGGAATGATGGTAATAAAGCCAAGGAATACTGATCCGACGCTTGCTAAACGACGTAGCAAACGAGACATAAACTCTTCTGTTCCTTTACCAGGGCGAACGCCTGGGATATAGGCACCACTCTTTTGAAGGTTTTCTGCCGTTTTTTCAGGATTGATCTGAACAAACGTGTAGAAGAAGGTGAAGAGAATGATCAATAAGGCATACATTGCCACACCAGTTGGTGTATTTGTAGCCAACATGGCCTGAGCTGTTTTCACCCATCCTGCATTGTAACCCATAGCGCTAATCACTTGGAAAATTGCAGCAGGCGCTGCTGTAATCGAACTAGCGAAGATGACGGGAATAACTCCTGCTGGGTTTACTTTCAAAGGAAGGTAAGAACTTGATGGAGCTCCTTGTGCAATCTTTGTATATTGGATTGGAATCTTGTATTGTGCTTGCTCTACAAAGGTTGTAAAGTAAACAATAACCAAGACGGCAAGGATTAATACCCCAACAAAAATGAGGGAATTGGTCATTTGACCAGAACGAACGTTCACAAATGCATTTTCATAGATTTCTTTAATCATCTCAGGAATTGATGACACAATCCCTGCAAAGATAATCATTGAAACACCATTACCGTACCCTTTATCTGTGATTTGTTCTCCAAGCCAAGTCACAATCATGGAACCGGTCGTCAGAATCGCACCGATTAACAGATAGGTCTTGGTATTTGGAGTTGCGACTAATTTCGCCTGAGACAAGGTGTGGAAGGTAGCTGTAATCCCGATGGATTGAACAAAGGCTAGAACCAAAGAAATATAGCGTGTTGCTTGGTTGAGCTTTCTTCGACCAACTTCCCCTTGTTTGCCCCATTCAACAAACTTAGGTAACAGATCCATTTGCAAAAGTTGCACGACGATCGAAGCTGTGATGTATGGGCTAACCCCTAATGCGAAAACTGAGAAGTTCCTCATGGCATTCCCAGAAACCAAACTGAGCATGTTCAAGAAGGACACATCTTGAAGGTTGTTCAGAATTTTCGCATTTACACCAGGCACTGTAATCGTGGTCCCAATGCGGAAAACAAGAATGATGAAGATCGTAAATAAAATCTTCGACCGTACTTGTTTCACCTTAAATGCATCTTTTAATAATTTAAAAAACATAGGTCACCTCACTTAGATGACTTCAACTGAACCACCTTTAGCAGTGATAGCTTCTTCAGCTGATTTAGAGAATTTAGCTGCTTTAACAGTCAACTTCTTAGTCAATTCTCCGTTACCAAGAATTTTGATACCTGATTTTTCAGCTTTTACAATTCCTGATTCTACAAGTACTACTGGAGTTACTTCAGCACCATCTTCAAAGGCGTTCAATTGATCAAGGTTCACAATAGCATATTCTTTAGCGTTGATGTTTGTAAATCCACGTTTTGGAAGACGACGGAACAATGGAGTTTGTCCACCTTCAAAACCAAGACGTACACCGCCACCGCTACGAGCTTTTTGACCTTTTTGACCACGGCCAGAAGTTTTACCATTACCAGATGAAGTACCACGACCAACACGGTTGCGGACTTTACGTGAACCTGTAGCAGGTTGTAATTCATGAAGTTTCATTATTAATTTTCTCCTCTTTTGTAAATTGCTAACGCATGTAATCAGGAAAAGGTGTCCTAACTACAAACTCGCCTATACTTATATTTAGTTTTAGGGGATGAGAACCTCTCATACCCCTGAAAACTTTGTTTCTATTTCAAATAGATTATTTTACTTCTTCAACTGTTACTAAGTGAGATACAGCAGTGATCATACCACGTACTGCTGGGTTATCTTCTTTAATAACAGAGCTGTTCAATTTGCCAAGTCCAAGTGCTACAACAGTTTTACGTTGTGACGGGATGCGTCCGATTGGAGACTTAGTCAAAGTAATTTTAATTTGAGCCATTTGAATCTCCTTTCTTAAGCCAAGTCAGAAACTGAAATACCACGAAGGGCAGCAACTTCATCAGCGCGTTTCAATTGTGCCAAACCGTTAACAGTTGCACGAACGATGTTGATTGGAGTGTTTGATCCAAGTGATTTAGATGTAACATCTGCAATACCTGCCAATTCGACAACGGCACGAACTGCTCCACCTGCAGCAACCCCAGCCCCTTCGATAGCTGGTTTCAACAATACACGAGCTCCACCAAATACTGATGTTACTTCATGTGGAATTGTTGTTCCAACCATAGGAACTTCGATCAAGTTTTTCTTAGCATCTTCAACAGCCTTACGGATTGCTTCTGGAACTTCTTGAGCTTTACCAGTACCAAATCCAACACGGCCATTACGGTCACCAACAACTACAAGAGCTGCAAAACGAAGACGACGTCCACCTTTAACAACTTTTGTTACACGGTTGATGGCAACTACGCGTTCTTCAAGTTCAACTGCATTATCTTTAAATGCCATTTTCTAGTGTCCTCCTATTAGAATTTCAATCCGTTTTCACGAGCTGCATCAGCCAAAGCTTTAACACGTCCGTGATATAGATATCCACCGCGGTCGAACACCACTTCAGAAATACCTTTAGCAACTGCACGTTCAGCAACAAGTTTGCCGACAACAACGGCTTGTTCAGTTTTAGTTCCTTTTGAAACTTCTTTGTCAAGAGTTGAAGCGCTTGCGAGCGTTACACCCGCTACGTCATCAATTACTTGAGCGTAGATGCCTGTATTAGAACGGAATACGTTCAAACGTGGGCGATCAGCAGTTCCAGAGAGTTTTCCGCGAACGCGACGGTGGCGTTTTTGACGGATTTTGTTTTTATCTGGTTTCGAAATCACAATTTTCACCTCTTAATTTTAAAATCATGTGCTAAGCACTGAGTTGGTAAGATGAAGGTTGGTTGAAAAACAACCAAACTACATTATTTACCTGTTTTACCTTCTTTGCGGCGAACGTATTCACCAACATAACGGATCCCTTTACCTTTGTATGGTTCAGGTGAACGAAGGCTACGTACATAAGCAGCTGTTTGACCAACTACTTCTTTTGAAATTCCGCTAACAACGATTGTTGTTGGGTTTGGAAGTTCAAAAGTAATTCCTTCTGGAGCTTCAACTTCGTCTGGGTGTGATTTACCAACAGCCAAAACAAGTTTTGATCCTTGAAGTTGTGCACGGTATCCAACCCCGCGCATTTCAAGTTCTTTCTTGAATCCTTCTGATACACCAGTAACCATGTTGTTCAAAAGGGCACGAGTTGTTCCGTGGATTGTTTTCATTTCTTTTGAATCGTTTGGACGGTGAAGTGTTACTTCAGTACCTTCCACACGGATTTCAATATCTTTTGAGAACTCACGAGTAAGTTCTCCTTTAGGTCCTTTTACAGTTACAACGTTGTCATTGTTAGTGATTTCAACACCAGCAGGCAACACGATAACTTTATTACCAATACGTGACATGTTTTTTATTCTCCTGTTAAATTGTCAGGCCTTTGCGGGCCAGTTTTCACGGGGTTTAAATCTTTTTGATTTAAAAGTTAATGTTTAGGTCTCATTTTCTAAGTGAATCAAGGCATTGTCTCGCAGACATAACTTTGGGTTAGGCAAGAGACAATAACGAAGAGTCACAACGAAATCGGGAACTAAATATTACCAAACGTAAGCGATAACTTCCCCACCAACGTTCTTTTGGCGTGCTTCTTTATCAGTAAGCAAACCTTCAGAAGTTGAAAGGATAGCAATTCCAAGTCCGTTAAGAACTTTTGGAAGATCTTCACGTTTTTTGTAAACACGCAAACCTGGTTTAGATACACGTTTCAAGTTTGTGATAACTTTTTCACCGTTTTGTCCGTATTTCAAGAATACACGGATGATGCCTTGTTTGTCATCTTCGATGAATTCAACGTTTTTTACAAAACCTTCGCGTTTAAGGATTTCAGCAATCCCTTTTTTGATGTTTGATGCAGGTACTTCAAGTACTTCGTGTTTTGCTTGGTTAGCGTTACGAATACGTGTAAGGAAGTCTGCGATTGGGTCAGTCATAACCATTATAATTTCTCCTCTTACTAGTAGTTTGCAAGTTGCACTTGCTAGTTAATACATGATACAGTGAGCGTAACAGCGAGAGCAAAAATAGGCAATTTGATGCAGGAGCGATGCTCCAAAGAAAATTGGTCTTTTTTGCCAAAGCTGTAGCTCGTGTTCAAATTGGCAAGCCCAACTGAACCCGGGCTAAACTCTGTGTGAAAAAGATAAACTTTCCTAGAAACTAAAGTTTCTTCGTCAAGTTTCCTATTTTCACTTGGAGTTTTAACGCCCTTGATATCTTAAATTACCAAGATGCTTTTGTGACACCTGGGATTTGACCTTTGTATGCCAATTCACGGAAGCAAACACGGCAAAGTTTAAACTTGCGGTAAACTGAGTGTGGACGTCCACAACGTTCACAGCGAGTGTATGCTTGAGTAGAGAACTTCGCTGGGCGTTTGTTCTTAGCAATCATAGATTTTTTAGCCATTAGTTTTACCTCCTATATTATTTTGCAAACGGCATTCCGAGGCCAGTAAGCAATGCACGTGATTCTTCGTCTGTGTTCGCTGTAGTTACGATTACGATATCCAAACCACGAGTTTTATCAACATCATCAAAGTTGATTTCTGGGAAGATCAATTGTTCTTTCACACCAAGTGTGTAGTTTCCGCGTCCATCAAATGATTTAGTTGGAACACCATGGAAGTCACGTACACGTGGAAGTGAAACTGTTACCAATTTATCCAAGAATTCGTACATACGTTCACCACGAAGGGTAACTTTTGCACCGATCGCAACACCTTCACGAAGACGGAAGCCGGCGATTGATTTTTTAGCCTTAGTGATCAATGGTTTTTGACCTGAGATCAAAGCAAGCTCTTCAGCAGCTTTTTCAAGGTTTTTAGCATTTGATACTGCATCACCAACACCCATGTTCAAAACGATTTTATCAACTTTTGGCACAGCCATAACTGATGAATAGTTGAACTGTTCAGTCAATGATGGTACTACTTCATTAAGGTATTTTTCTTTTAAACGATTAGCCATTATACTTCTCCTTTCCTTCGTGATTAGTCAAGCACTTCGCCTGATTTTTTGTTGTAGCGAACTTTTTTGCCGTCTACAAATTTGTAGCCAACACGTCCAGCAACACCGTTTTTGTCCAAAACTTGAACGTTAGAAGCATGGATTGGAGCTTCTTTTTCAACGATCGCACCTTGAGGGTTTTCGTTATTTGGACGTTGGTGTTTCTTGATGATGTTTACACCTTCTACAACAACTTTATTTACTTTTGGAAGAGCAGTAAGAACAACAGCTTCTACGCCTTTGTCTTTACCAGCGATAACGCGAACTTTGTCGCCTTTTTTTACAAACATTTTATTCTCCTTTTATTCTTACGCCCGATGGGCACCCTGGCTAAGCCAGGGGACTGTGTTTGTTTTTTTATTGATTAAAGTACTTCTGGAGCAAGTGACACGATCTTCATGAAACCACCGTCACGCAATTCACGTGCAACTGGGCCAAAGATACGAGTTCCGCGAGGAGTTTTGTCGTCACGGATGATTACTGCTGCATTTTCGTCGAATTTGATGTATGAACCATCTTTACGACGAGCACCTGATTTAGTACGAACGATAACAGCTTTTACAACGTCACCTTTCTTAACCGCACCACCAGGAGTAGCTTGTTTTACTGATGCAACGATTACATCACCGATGCTCGCGAATTTACGTTTTGAACCACCAAGAACTTTGATTGTCAAGATTTCGCGTGCGCCACTGTTGTCAGCGACTTTCAAACGAGTTTCTGTTTGAATCATTTACGTTTTCTCCTTTCAGGTATGATTAGATGATGACCGCTTCTTCAACGACTTCTACAAGACGGAAGCGTTTTGTAGCTGAAAGCGGACGAGTTTCCATGATACGAACGATATCGCCTTCTTTAGCAACATTGTTTTCATCATGAGCTTTGTATTTTTTAGAATAGTTGATACGTTTACCATAGACTGGGTGGTTACGTTTAGTTTCAACTACAACTGTGATTGTTTTGTCCATTTTGTCAGACACAACGCGTCCAACAAGAACTTTACGATTATTGCGTTCCATTGAAATTCTCCTTCCCTAGTCTATTATTTAGCTTCTGATTGAACAGTTTTGATACGAGCGATTTGTTTTTTCACTTCTTTCAAACGTCCAGTTTGTTCCAATTGACCAGCAGCCGCTTGGAAACGAAGTTCAAACAATTCTTTCTTCAATTCATTTTCACGCTTCGCGAGTTCTTCTTGAGAAAGACCACGAAGTTCTTTAACAAATTCTTTTACTTCTGTAAGTTTCATGACCTCTCCTTATTCTGCTTCACGTTTCACAAATTTAGTTTTAACTGGCAATTTGTGGCTAGCAAGACGAAGCGCTTCGCGTGCGATCTCTTCAGATACACCAGCGATTTCGAACATCACTTTACCACGTTTAACTGGTGCTACCCAACCTTCAGGAGCCCCTTTACCAGATCCCATACGTACCCCGATAGCTTTAGCGGTGTATGATTTGTGTGGGAAAATTTTAATCCAAACTTTACCACCACGTTTCATGTAACGAGTCATGGCGATACGAGCAGCTTCGATTTGACGGTTTGTGATCCAGTGGCTAGTTGTAGCTTGAAGACCGTATTCACCGAATGCTACTTCTTTTCCACCTTTTGCTTCACCGCGCATTTTACCACGGAATTCGCGACGGTGTTTTACACGTTTAGGTACTAACATTGGTTATTTACCTCCTTTAGCGTCTTTACGAGCTGGAAGAACTTCACCACGGTAGATCCATACTTTAACACCAAGTTTACCGTAAGTAGTGTCTGCTTCTTCCCAAGCGTAATCAATATCAGCGCGAAGTGTGTGAAGTGGAACAGTTCCTTCAGAGTATCCTTCTGCACGGGCAATATCTGCACCGTTCAAACGACCTGATACTTGAGTTTTGATTCCTTTAGCTCCAGCACGCATAGCACGTTGGATCGCTTGTTTTTGTGCACGACGGAAAGCAACACGTTGTTCCAATTGACGAGCAATTCCTTCACCAACAAGGTGAGCATCCAAATCAGGACGTTTGATCTCAATGATGTTGATGTGGACTTGTTTACCAGTCAATTTGTTAAGAGCTGCACGAAGTGCATCAACGTTTGCTCCACCTTTACCGATAACCATACCTGGTTTAGCAGTGTGAAGTGAAACGTTAACTTTGTTTACTGCGCGTTCGATTTCAATAGTTGAAACGGCTGCGTCAGCCAATTCTTTTTGAATGAATTTACGGATTGCAAGATCTTCATGAAGGTAATCCGCGTATTCTTTTTCAGCATACCATTTGGCATCCCAATCACGGATGATACCAACACGCATACCAATTGGATGTACTTTTTGACCCACGAGTTTACCTCCTTATTTTTCTGCAACAGCTACTGTGATGTGAGCTGTACGTTTGTTGATTGGTGATGCTGAACCTTTCGCACGTGGACGGAAACGTTTCATAGTTGGTCCTTCGTTTGCGAATGCTTCAGATACTACCAAGTTAGCTTTTTCCAAACCAAAGTTGTTTTCAGCGTTTGCTACTGCTGAGTTCAACACTTTAAGGATGATCCCTGCAGCTTTGTTTGGTGTGAATGTCAAAATAGCGATGGCATCGGCTACGCTTTTACCACGGATGTTGTCAAGAACAAGACGTGATTTACGAGGTGAAACACGCACTGTACGAGCCATTGCTTTAGCTGAAGTAATTTCTGCCATTTATGTTCTCCTTATTTTCTACGTGTCTTCTTGTCGTCTGCCGCGTGACCTTTGTAAGTACGAGTTGGTGCAAATTCACCAAGCTTGTGACCTACCATGTCTTCTTGGATGTAAACAGGTACATGTTTACGTCCATCATAAACTGCGATAGTGTATCCGATGAAACTTGGGAAGATCGTCGAACGACGTGACCAAGTTTTAATTACTTTTTTCTTTTCGTCGTTTGCTTGAGCTTCAACTTTTTTCATCAAATGCTCATCGACGAAAGGTCCTTTTTTAAGACTACGTCCCATTTTTTAATTTTCTCCTTTAAAATTTAGTACCACAGCGGCTTGCGCTGCTATGCAGCGCTACCGAGCTGGCGGAAAGTGTAAGCTAGTTGCTTATGATTATTTTTGGTTGCGACGACGAACGATAAGTTTGTCAGATTTCGCTTTCTTGTTACGAGTTTTAAGACCAAGCGCAGGTTTACCCCAAGGAGTAGATGGCGCTTTACGTCCAACTGGTGCTTTACCTTCACCACCACCGTGTGGGTGATCATTCGGGTTCATTACAGAACCACGAACTGTAGGGCGAACACCTTTCCAGCGGTTACGTCCCGCTTTACCAAGGTTTACAAGTCCATGTTGTTCGTTTCCGACAACACCAACTGTAGCACGGCAAGTTCCAAGAATCATACGAACTTCGCCTGATTGAAGACGAACAAGTACATATTTACCTTCAGAACCCAATACTTGAGCAGAAGCTCCAGCAGCACGTACCAATTCTCCACCTTTACCAGGTTTCAATTCAATGTTGTGGATCAAAGTACCAACTGGGATGTTAGCAAGTGGAAGAGCATTTCCGACTTTGATATCTGCTTCTGGTCCTGATACGATGCGTTGACCTACTTCAAGACCTTTAGGGGCGATGATGTAAGCTTTCACACCGTCAGTGTAGTGTACAAGCGCGATGTTTGCTGAGCGGTTTGGATCGTATTCGATCGTTTTAACGACTGCTTCAACTCCATCTTTGTTACGTTTGAAATCGATCAAACGGTAATGACGTTTGTGTCCACCACCTTGGTGACGAACAGTGATACGACCGTTATTGTTACGACCTGCTTTGTTTTTAAGAGAAACAAGCAAAGTTTTCTCAGGTGTGTTTGTTGTGATTTCAGCGAAATCCAAAGAAGTCATATTACGGCGACCGTTTGTTGTTGGTTTATAAACACGAATTCCCACGATATTTCCTCCTTAGATTATTCAGCTTCAGTAGCAAACAACTCGATTGCTTTAGAATCAGCTGCAAGCGTGATGATAGCTTTTTTAGTTTTTGATGTAAAACCAGTGTAACGTCCAACGCGTTTTGCTTTAGGTTTTACGTTTACAGTGTTCACATTCGCAACTTTTACACCTTCAAACGCAGCTTCAACAGCTTGTTTGATCAAAAGTTTGTGAGCGCGAGTGTCAACTTCGAATACATATTTGCCTGCTTCAAGTTGAGCCATTGACTTTTCAGTGATAACAGGTTTTTTGATAACATCATACAAATTCATTATGCAAGAACCTCCTCGATTTTAGAGATAGCTGCTTGAGTAACAAGAAGTTTGTCACTATTTGCGATGTCAAGAACACTTGCAGTTGTAGCAGTCGCAACTTTCACGTTTGGAAGGTTACGAGCTGAAAGAGCTGCGAATTCGTTTCCTTCTTCAAGAATAACAAGGACTTTAGAATCGATGCTCAAAGCTGCAAGAACTTTTGCAAATTCAGCAGTTTTTGGAGCTGTAAATTCAAGAGAATCAACGGCTACAAATTTGTTTTCAGCAACTTTTTCTGAGTAAACAGATTTAAGTGCAAGGCGACGAACTTTTTGAGGAAGTTTGTACGCATAGCTACGTGGAGTTGGTCCGAAGACGATTCCACCACCACGCCATTGTGGAGAGCGGATAGAACCTTGACGAGCACGTCCAGTTCCTTTTTGACGCCATGGTTTGCGTCCGCCACCTGAAACGGCTGAACGGTTTTTAACAGCGTGAGTTCCTTGACGAAGGCTAGCACGTTGGCTGATGATCACATCAAATACAACTGCTTGGTTTGGTTCGATACCAAAGATCGCATCGTTAAGAACAACTTCGCCCGCTTGTTTACCAGTTTGGTCGAATAATGTTACATTTGCCATTTTGACTGTATTCCCCTTTCCTTATTATTTACCAGCTTTAACTGCTGACTTGATAGTGATAAGAGATTTCTTAGCACCTGGTACGTTACCTTTGATAAGGATAACGTTCTTTTCTGGAACAACTTGTACAACTTCAAGGTTTTGAATCGTTACACGATCGCCACCCATACGTCCTGCAAGGTTTTTACCTTTGAATACGCGGTTAGGTGCAACAGGTCCCATAGAACCTGGACGACGGTGGTAACGAGAACCGTGAGCCATTGGTCCACGTGATTGTCCGTGGCGTTTGATAACACCTTGGAAACCTTTACCTTTAGAAGTACCAGTTACATCAACAATGTCTCCAGCTTCGAAAGTGTCAACTGTGATTTCAGCACCAACTTCCAAGCCTTCAACGTTTTTGAATTCACGAATGAAGCGCTTAGGAGCCGTGTTAGCTTTTGCTACATGTCCTTTAGCAGGTTTGTTGCTCAATACTTCGCGTTTGTCATCGAAACCAACTTGGATAGCGTTGTAACCATCTGTTTCAACAGTTTTAACTTGAAGAACAACGTTTGGAGTTGCTTCGATAACTGTTACAGGGATCAATTCGCCAGCTTCAGTGAAGATTTGAGTCATTCCCACTTTTTTCCCTAAGATTCCTTTTGTCATGAGAAAATAGTTCCTTTTCTATAGTTTTTTATTCAAAAAGTTTTTAACGAGCGTTTTTTATGCTCTCGATCAAGCTTTAGATTAAAGTTTGATTTCTACGTTTACACCACTTGGAAGATCCAATTTCATCAAAGCGTCAACTGTTTTTTGAGTTGGGTTGATGATGTCGATCAAACGTTTGTGTGTACGCATTTCGAATTGTTCGCGAGAATCTTTGTATTTGTGAGTCGCACGAATGATTGTGTAGAGGCTACGCTCAGTTGGAAGTGGGATTGGACCCGCAACTTGTGCACCTGTACGAGTAGCTGATTCTACGATTTTTGCAGCCGCTGTGTCGAGTGTACGGTGTTCGTACGCTTTCAAACGGATGCGGATTTTTTTGTTTGCCATCTTTTTCTCCTTTTCGTCTATTTAAGATAATAGGCTAGCTCCACAAGAAAACCGACGCGCGTTGCGTGGCAATGCAACCGAGCGTGTCGCAACCTCTTGCATCAAAGCTAATAGCTGTTTTTCACAGCACCATAGTAGTTTAACACAAACAAAGGCCCAATGCAAGGGATTTGAGAAGATTTTTTTCGTTTTTTTGATGAAAGTGTTTTCGAAAGAAAAAGCGTGCTAAAAAAGTTGCTATTATATAGGAAAAAGGGAGCGAGACAGAACAAATTTATATCCAATTTGTTCGTCGTCTCGCCCCCGCACAGTTGATTAGGTTATCTTTGGAGCTTAACAAGCGAACAAAGATACCAATCAACCACTGCGTCTAGCAGTTATTCCTATTATTCTCAGATGGCTGTAGTCTTTTTTCTTCCTATTTATCTATTTCTAGAAATTCCGTCCTGACTTGTTATAGCCATATTTTTCGACGAAATGCTCACGGAATTCTAAGAGATTGTCATCCATGATGGCTTGACGGACCTGCTTCATGAGGTTGATCAAGAAATACAAGTTGTGGTAGCTGGTCAAGCGAATGCCGAAGGTCTCATCTGCCTTGAGGAGGTGGCGAAGATAAGCTCGGGTGTAATTCTTACAAGTGTAGCAATCACATTCGGGATCCAGCGGTGTAAAGTCTTCTGCAAATTGCGCATTTTTCACTACTAGGCGACCTTGACTAGTCATACAGGTACCATTTCGCGCAATCCGCGTCGGCAAGACACAGTCAAACATGTCCACTCCACGAATAACGCCATCGATCAGACTGTCTGGAGCTCCTACTCCCATGAGATAGCGTGGCTTGTTTTCTGGTAAGAGCGGAGTTGTGAAATCCAACACGGCATTCATCTCTTCATGGCTTTCCCCAACAGCTAAGCCACCAATGGAATAGCCTGGGAAGTCCATACTGACCAGATCTTGAGCAGACTGACGGCGCAAGTCTTCAAATCCAGCCCCTTGGACAATCCCGAAAAGACCTTGATCATGAGGGCGACGGTGAGCCTTCAGTCCACGTTCTGCCCAACGACTGGTCCGTTCGATCGATTTTTTCACATAATCATAGGGCTGATAGAACTGAGGGCATTCATCAAAGGACATCATGATGTCGCTCCCTAGATTGTTTTGGATGGAGATGGCCTTTTCCGGAGAGAGGAACATCTTTGAGCCGTTGAGGTGGTTTTTAAAGGTTACCCCTTCTTCAGTGATGTTGCGGGTATCCGCTAATGAATAGACCTGGAAGCCTCCACTATCTGTCAAAATCGGCTGGTCCCAGTTCATGAACTGGTGCAATCCTCCTGCTTTTGCAACCAAGTCGTCCCCGGGACGAAGCCAGAGATGGTAGGTGTTGGCCAAGATAATTCCAGAACCCATTTCCTTGAGTTCTTCTGGCGATTGGGTCTTAACGGTTGCCTGAGTCCCTACAGGCATAAACATTGGGGTCGGGAAGGTCCCGTGAGGGGTGATAATTTCTCCCAGACGAGCACCTGTATGCTTTTCTTTTTTGATTAATCGATATTGAATCGGTGAATCTGTCATGGTTACCTCCGTACTGGGAAAAACAGTCCCAGCCTTCTTATTCCTGTCACAGTTTTCCTGTGAGCACCTGTACGATTGTACCAAATTTTACCGGCTCTGTCACGGACTTATGTTATAATAAAAAGTACTACTATGAAGAGAGTGTCATCTATGAACCTTAAACTGATTCGCCTCCGGGCACGTACCATGCAAGTCCAGCAACCGGGCTTAGCTATCCTTTTTGCTCTTCCGGTCCTGTTGACCATTCTTGCTAACTTTCTCTTAAGTGGGCAAGATCTGGTCGATCTACTACCGGATATGACCTTGCAGCAAGCAAGTATCTACATGATCCAGCGACAACTCTTTCCTTCTGTCGTCTCCTTTGTCATCTCCATTTTAGTGGTTGGTGCGACTTTTAGCTATTTAGATACGATTAATCCCAAGATCGAACACCGAACACGCGTCTTAGATATCTTTAAACAAGATCGCTTTACCTCTGTATTTGCCACCTTGATTTTGAAGCAAGCCGTCCTCTTTTTATGGGGACTCATCCTCTATGTGGGGAGTCTCATCAGCACCTACGCCAGCATTCGATTTTTAGCGATTTACGACAAGGTGAGCAACCCTAGCACTTTGAGTGCTTCCAGTCCTGAATTTCAATCTCTCATGCAACAAATGCCTCTGATGACTGCTGGTGTCGTGCTGGGCCTACTTGGCCTCCTCTTTTACCTGCCACAATACTACAGTCTCAGCTTGGTCGAATTGATCCTCTACGAGCAATTACGAGACGGCGACTACAAGGGAGCCTTTGGAGTCCTTCGCCAAAGTCGTGAAACTATGAAAGGGTTCCGCAGCAATCGCTTGGTGCTCGATCTAACCTTGATTGGTTGGTACTTCTTGAATTACTTCACGCGCGATGTCATCGGCTTTTATACCATGCCTTACTTTATTAACTGCCAAATTGCATTTTATGATCAAATCAAGCAGATCAAACAAGGGCCGCGCCATTTTACAGGCCATCCAAGCCATGAGACTGAATAAGAGTAAGAAGAAAACCCCAGCAAGCTGGGGTTTTCTTCTATGTCAATTGTTTATCATTTATAAACCGTATAGGGAGTCTCCTAAGATCAGTCGGGTGTGTTCTCGTTTGATACAGCGGTTCATGACGATATCTTCTCGTCCAGCTCCACGAAGGATTTCTTCTGCTTCTTGATTTTCCAGTTCCAATTGTGCCCAGAAAATTTTCGCATCCGTCTCAATAAAATCACGTGCCACATCTGGTAAAAACTCACTGCGACGGTATACATCGACGATATCTACTGGGAAAGGAATCTCCTGCAGGCTAGCATACACCGTTTCTCCAAGAATCTGGCCACCAGCTGCACGAGGGTTGACAGGAATAATCCGATAGCCCCGCTCTTGCATCTCCTTGCTAACACGATGACTGGTCGTCTCTTCACGGTCAGATAATCCAACCACAGCGATGATCTTGCTGGTTTCTAGGTAATGTTTGATAATGCCATCACTAGGATTGCGAAATGAATAAGCCATAAGAATCTCCTTTTTGTGTTTCTTGTCTTAAGAATTTATATGGTACTGGACGTACTTGTACGACTTCCATTTTATTTGGCTTCATACCATGTTTTGCCTTCGTTCTCATCAGCTTCCAGTGGTACTGCAAGTTCAATAGCGGATTCCATGGTCTCTTTGACGAGTTCTTTGATCGCTGCCAGTTCATCACTTGGTACTTGCAGAACGATTTCATCGTGCACCTGAAGAAGCATCTTGGTCTTGTATGCTCCTGCTTCTAGCGCTTGGTCCAAGTGGATCATGGCAATTTTCAAGATATCTGCTGCAGATCCTTGGATTGGTGAGTTGATAGCCGTCCGCTCCGCAAAGCCTCGAACATTGAAGTTGCGAGAATTGATATCTGGAATCTCCCGACGACGCTTGAAGAGGGTCTCCACATAGCCTTTATCACGCGCTTCCCGTACCACTCTCTCCATATAGTCCTTGATGCCAGGGTAGCGTTCGAAGTAGGTCTCAATATAAGCCTTGGCTTCTTTTCGACTGATCCCTAGGTTGTTAGACAGTCCAAAGTCGGAAATTCCATAAACCACACCGAAGTTTACTGCTTTTGCATTGCGACGGTCGTTCGGCGTCACATCTTCAGGTTTTTCAATATTGAAGACCCGCATAGCGGTCGATGTATGGATATCTGCCCCATGCTGAAAGGCATTGATCAAATGCTCATCTCCTGAAATATGGGCCAAGACGCGCAATTCGATCTGTGAATAGTCCGAACTCAGCAAGACACTGTTTTCCTCTTCTGGGACAAAGGCCTTACGAATGAGACGGCCTTGTTCCAAACGGACAGGAATGTTTTGTAGGTTGGGATCCACACTAGACAAGCGTCCGGTCTGCGTCAAATCCTGTACATAGCGAGTATGGATCTTCCCGTCTTCCAAAATCCAGTCTTGAAGACCGATGACATAGGTCGACTGAATCTTAGCAATTTGGCGGTATTCAAGAATCTTAGACACGATCGGTGCGATGGGAGCTAGGCGTTCCAAGACATCAACAGCTGTGGAATAGCCGGTTTTGGTCTTCTTAGTATATTCAAGAGGGAGTTCCAATTTTTCAAAGAGGATGACACCCAATTGTTTTGGAGAATTGATGTTAAATTCTTCTCCTGCCAACTCGTAGATTTCTTGAGTCAAGCGCTCCAAGACTGCTTCGTTTTCCACCTGCATGTCTTGGAGGGTCTGGCGTTCCACCTTAATCCCTGCGATTTCCATCTTGGCTAAAACAGCCGCTAAGGGTTGCTCCATATCATAGAGCAAATCTAGTTGGTCGTGAGCTTGTAACTGCTCCGTCATAGGCTCTTCAGTGTCTAGTAAAACAGCGACTTTTCTTACCAAATGCTCTAATAGGACCGCCTTTTCTGGAATGGCTTTTTTGGCTCCCTTGCCATAAACGACTTCGTCCAGAGGCAGCGCAATCTGGCTATAGAGACTCGCAATGGTGGAAATTTCATTGTCCTCTACGGTCGACAAGAGATACTTGGCCAATCGACTGTCAAACGCGGGATTTTGAAGGGTAATACCCAAGTGGCTGAGCAAGACTTTGGCCCGTTTGAAGTCATAGACCTTGAGGGGCGTTTTTTCGAGAAATTCTTTGAAAATCGGTGTTTGTAAAAGACCAGTATCTGTACTCGCGTAGAGCTGACCTTTGGTCCCCCACGCGAAACCGATGATGGGTTCCGTATGGTAATTGTCCCCAAACATCTCAAAATGGAAGAAACTATCTTCTGTGAGCATATCTGAAGTGACCTGCTCGACTTCTGTATAGTCAAGGGCTACAGGAGTTGCTGCTTCCCCGCTTAAATCCAAGGCCTGACGGAGTTGCTTAAAGCCCATCTCCTCATAAAACTTGGCGAGATTTTCTAGATGAGGTCCCGTATAGGTGATATCGTCCAGCCCGATCTCAATGGGCGCATTGGTATCAATGGTCGCAAGGGTCTTGGACAGATAGGCCTGTTCCTTATCGTTGATGAGATTTTCCTTCATCTTAGAAGCCTTCATCTCATCGATATGCTCGTAAATGCCATCGAGAGAGCCATACTCAAGGAGCAGTTTGATCCCGGTCTTTTCTCCGATCTTAGTAACACCTGGGATATTATCCGACTTATCTCCCATCAAGGCCTTGAGGTCGATAAATTGCTCTGGTGTCAGTCCCATCTTTTCTTTTAGATAGGCTGGAGTGAATTCTTCAAACTCTGCCACTCCTTTTTTTGAGATTTCAACCACCGTATTGTCATCCGTTAGCTGAATCAAGTCCTTGTCCCCTGAGACAATGGTCACATCAAAAGGAACAGAAGTTGATTCTGCCAACTTGTCCAGCGTTCCAATAATATCATCTGCTTCATATTGAGCTAGCTCATAGTGACGGATTCCCATATGGTCCAGTTGTTCACGAATGAAAGGAAACTGCTCGCGGAACTCATCTGGTGTTTTTGCACGGCCCCCTTTGTAGTCGGCATACATCTCCGTCCGAAAAGTCGTCTTTCCTGCATCAAAAGCAACAAGGACATGGGTTGGTTGGATGCGCTCCAAGAGATGGCTCAACATGAGATTAAAGCCATAGACCGCATTGGTATGCAGACCATTGGCATTTTTGAAGCGATCAATTTGATTATAGAGTGCGAAAAAGGCACGAAAAGCGACGGAAGACCCGTCGATGAGTAGTAATTTGTTCTTTTTTTCCATAGGCCTATTATACCACGAATCACAAGGTCTCTGGTACATAAAAACTCTACCCTTTCGGGTAGAGCCTTCTTTAGGAGTTTCTTATGAAAAATGAAGAGAAGTGTTTATTCGCCGTAACAAGAACCTTGTTGTGGCAATTTCTTAAAGCGTTTTGGATAATTAACTGAGATTTTCATTTTCTGTACCTCATTTCTTATTGGATGAGTACAGTATACAAGAGAAACCTAAACGATTCCTTATAGAAAGCTTCAAGAAAACTAAAAGCTGAGGCGAAAAACACGCGGTTGTTTTTTGCTGCAAGCTGGTAACTGAAGATGGAGGCCTGCCTCATCTTGGCTCCAAGAAAGGAGCTGGCTTTCGCCAAGGAGCTCTACCTGCCGAATACGCGCATGAAGGATTCTCGGTTGCTTGAAATCATAGGCTAGAGACGGCAAGGTCAACTCTTCTGTCCGTCCACTTGGTTCTAGCTGGATAGCATAAAGCAGGCCTTCACGCATGGTATAGCGGAAATCTTGGCTGGTATAGAGTGGCGCTTCCCCATCTGAAAAGGAACCTTCCTGGGCCTCGGTCGGTCCGTCCGATGACACCCACCAAGGCCGGCTCTGATAAATGGCTTCTCCGTTTACCGCCAGCCAGTCCCCTATCTCTGTGAGGATGTCTTGGTCTTGCTCAGGGATGGTGCCATCTGCCTTGGGTCCAATATTGAGCAGAAGATTCCCATTTTTGGCCACAACATCAACTAAATTTTGCAACAATTCCTTGCTGGTCTTGTAGGCTAGATCCTGGGTATAGCACCAAGAATTACGGGCAATCGCAGTATCCATTTGCCACAGAAAGGCTTGCGTCTCTCCGTAGCCTCCCCGCTCCATCTCAACGATTCCTGAACCAAAAGGTAGGGCATCCTGTTTATAACAAACGGCCACCTCGCGATCCTCTTGTGCTGCTAGATTGTAATAGTAAGCCAAAAAGCGCATTAAGTAGGGACGGAAACTCTCATGCTGGATCCACCAATCGAAATAAAGGAGCTCTGGCTGATAATCCCGCACCAGTTCGCAGGTCCGCAAGAGCCAGTCTTCCAAAAACTCTTCACTTGGATAGGGCTTGGAGGTGAGATCAAAATGATCCTTGGGCTCTGGCTCTGCTGGCCAATAGAGGCTGTCTCTTGGGACTTCTTGCAGAATATCACTGGCAAACTCCTTGCCATGTGAAAAGAAAAACTGGTGCTCTGCCCGGTGAGAAGATGTACAGAAGTGTAGACCACGTTTTTCTGCTTCCGCCCTCAGTTCTCCTAAAACATCTCGTCTTGGCCCCATTTCTAAGCTATTATAAGGCGAGAGAGTAGAGGCATACATCTGAAACCCATCGTGGTGCTCTGCAACTGGGAAAAGATACTGAGCGCCTGCTTTTTGAAAGAGAGCCAGCCAAGATGCCGGATCAAATCGATCCGCTGTAAAAAGAGGAATGATATCCTTGTAGCCAAAGCTAGCCTGATCTCCAAAATGCTCCCGATGGTAGTGATAGCAAGGATTCCCTTGGATATACATATTTCGTGAATACCACTCTGATCCAAAGGCAGGTACACTGTAGATACCCCAGTGGATAAATATTCCAAATTTAGCATCCCGATACCAGTCTGGACAAACTTGATGGCTAAGAGAGTCCCAGCTTGGTTCAAAAGGACCCGACTGGATGACTTGATCAATCTCTTCAAGGCTTATCATTGTCTTCTCCTCTTTTCTTGTTACTATCTCTATTGTAACGAGAAACCCTTGTTTGTAAAGACAAACGAGGGGAATGTTTAAAATAGTAGACAAAGAGCTTGATCTAGGAGAATCGAGCCAATTACAAGTAGAATAGACCTGCTAGCCCTTTACTGCTTGAGAAATAAAATGAGCGACGGCGTCTGTCTCCCCTTGGTGGAGAGCCTTAACGATTTTAGATCCCACAATAACGCCATCTGAGACCTTGTTGAAACGGTGAACATCCTCCATGCTGGAAACTCCAAAACCTGTTAAAACAGGAATCGAAGCTATTTCGTGTAATTGGGCCAAGTGGTGGTCCAGATCGTCTCGATAGCTACCAGCTTTCCCCGTCACTCCATTAACCGCTACAGCATAGATAAAACCTTCTGCACCTTGGATCAATTTTTTCTGGCGCTCGATTCCTGTGGTTAAGCTCACTAGTGGAACCAAAGCGATGTCTTTATCCGCTAACAGAGGCTCTACCAGATCCGCATGCTCATGAGGAAGATCCGGAATAATCACTCCTTTGACCGCTGTTCCTTCTACATCTCTAAAAAAGCTTTCTAGACCATATTGGAACAAGGGATTGAAATAGGTCATGATGACCAAAGGAACACTTGTCTCCAGACGCTGGATCGTTTGCACCAGACCCTCTGTCGTCGTCCCATGGCCTAAACTTCGTAGTCCTGCCTCTTCAATCACAGGGCCATCTGCCACCGGATCCGAAAAAGGAATACCAACTTCAATAGCTGAGACACCAAGATCTTCCAAAAATTGGATGGTTTCCTGCAAACCTGCTAAACCTTTTTCATGATCTCCTGCCATGATATAAGGAACAAAGATCCCTTGCTGCTGGTCTTTCAGCTTTTGTAAATGCTCTGTTAAGGTCTTTCCCATCTTACTCTCCTCTCTCTTGTTCTAGGCGGTCTTTGACTTGTACCACATCTTTGTCCCCACGACCTGACAAGCAAACGATCATGGATTTTTCAGGTCCCATCTCCTTGGCCAATTTCACCGCATAGGCGATAGCATGGCTCGATTCCAGGGCTGGAATGATTCCTTCTACTTTTGAAAGTAATTGAAAGGCTTCTAGGGCTTCTTGGTCTGTCACAGGCACATAGGTTGCCCGCTTGATTTCATGGAAATAAGAATGCTCTGGCCCAATTCCTGGATAATCGAGACCTGCTGAAATCGAGAAGGCTTCTAAAATCTGTCCATGCGCATCCTGTAAAACATCCATCAAGGCGCCGTGAAGGACTCCTGGACGTCCCTTGGTCAAGGTTGCTGCATGCTGGTCTGTATTTACTCCAAGTCCAGCAGCTTCCGCCCCATACATGGCAACAGTTGTATCCTCTACAAAAGGATAAAAGAGGCCAATAGCGTTCGATCCACCTCCTACACAGGCTAGGATGGCATCTGGCAGAGCCCCGTCATTTTGCTCTGCAAATTGGCGTTTAGCTTCCCTGCCAATGACACTTTGAAAATCACGGACAATCTCTGGGAATGGATGAGGTCCTAGAGCAGATCCCATGATATAGTGGGTATCTTCCACGTTTGCTACCCAGGCTCTAAGGGCAGCATTGACTGCATCCTTGAGAACACGCGATCCATCTGTTACTGATTGAACCTTTGCCCCCAACAACTCCATCCGAAAGACATTAAGGGCTTGGCGTCTGACATCTTCTTCCCCCATGTAGATGGTACATTCCATATCAAATAAAGCAGCGGCTGTTGCCGTTGCAACACCGTGCTGTCCGGCTCCTGTTTCTGCGATGATCTTCTTTTTACCCATTCGGTGTGCCAGCAAAACCTGTCCTAGAGCATTATTAATTTTATGAGCTCCTGTGTGGTTGAGATCTTCTCTTTTTAGAAAGATCTTGGCTCCGCCGACATACTTGGTTAGATTCTTAGCGTAATAGAGCGGTGTTTCCCGACCGACATATTGTTTCAGAAGCTGATCCAATTCTGCTTGAAAAGAAGGATCTGCTTGACTTTCTCTGTAGGCTTCTTCTAATTCTAAAACTGCTGTCATCAAAGTTTCAGGGACAAATCGTCCCCCGAACCGCCCGTAAAATCCGTTTTTATCTGGTTGTTTATATGCCATGCTTGACCCTTTCTATAAATCGTTTTATCTTTTCTTGATCTTTTTTTCCATTTGTCTCGACCCCACTGGATACATCCACCGCATAAGGATGAAAGAAGCGAATGGCATCTGCTACATTGTCTACCGTCAAGCCTCCTGCAATAAAGAAGGGCTTTGTAACGTTTTGACTTTCGAGCTTTTTCCAGTTAAAAGTCTCTCCACTTCCTGCTACAGGAGCATCAAAGAGCAGATAGTCGGCACTGGTATCAGGAAGTGCTGCATCTTTCCCCACTTGAACAGCGCGAATCGTTTGTTGGGGAAACTCTTGCAAGATGGTATCATCCATCGGTCCATGCACTTGTATCAGGTCCAAGCCCACAACTTGGCAAGCTTTCGCCACTTCTTCTCTTTGTGGTGATACAAAAACACCGACTTTTTGAACCCCCTTTGGAATCCCTGTAGCTAACTGCTGGGCTTGCTCCAGCGTGACTTGCCGTTTGCTTGGTGCAAAGACAAAACCAATGTAATCCGCACCTGCCTCAACAGCCGTCTGGACAGCTTCTGGGGTGGATAATCCGCAAATTTTAACCTTTGTCAATCTGCAACTCCTTTACTTTTTCAGCCACATTGTCTGCCTTCATGAGGGCTGTCCCAACGAGAATGCCATTGAAATAAGGAGCGAGCATGCGCGCGTCTGCTGCTGTAAAAATAGCAGACTCCGAGATGTAAACCGGTTCTTGTTCAAAATTGGCCGCCAATTCAAGGCTAGTATGGAGATCTGTCTCAAAGGTCACCAAGTTGCGATTATTGACCCCTATGATCTGAGCCCCAATCCGGTGAGCTACCTCTAGTTCTGTCAGATTGTGGGTCTCCACCAAAACCTCCAGGCCAAGATGGGTCGCAAACTCATAGAGCTCCTTCAGACGAGCCTCTGATAAGGCTGCAACTATCAACAAGATAACGGTCGCCCCTGCGTTTCGCGCCCGAATTATTTGCTTTTCATCCACAATAAAATCTTTATTGAGGGTGGGGATACGTACTTGACTAGATATTTCCCGGAGATACTCGATACTGCCCTTGAAAAATACTTCATCGGTCAAGACAGAAATCATCACAGCCCCATTTTCTTCGTAAGTCTTAGCCTGCGCGACGATATCCACATCGACATGAATATCTCCCAGACTCGGACTAGCCTTTTTCACCTCTGCGATTACCTGAAGCTTATCTGGATGGCTCTTTAGGTAATCATACAAGCGGTAGGTCTCACGCAAAGGTTGGAGCTCCTCTTCTTTCATCACAGCCACTTCACGCGCCTTTTCCTTTAGAATCTTTGGTAAGAATTCTTGACTCATTTTTGATACTCCTGTAATAATCTCAATTTCTCAAGGGCAGCCCCACCGGCAATCACTTCCCGTGCCAAGGCAATCCCCTCCTTGATAGAATCTACCTTGCCGTTAGCATAAAAACCAAGGCCAGCATTTAAGACCGTCACCTCTAAAAAGGGACTCGCTTCATTCTTCAAGACGCTGAGCAAAATTTCTGCATTGCGTTTAGCGTCTCCACCACGTACTTGATCAATTTCGATGCGCTCCATTCCCATATCTTCTGGTTGAAAGCTGGATAAGGTAACCTGTCCATTTTCCAAAATAGCGAGCTGGGTTTCTCCATCAAGGCCTGCCTCGTCCAAACCTTGTGGGCCACTCACTACCACTGCGCGTTTTCGACCCAAATTCTTTAGAATCTCTGCCGTACTTTCTAGCATGTCCGGACGACTGGTTCCCAATAGCTGGGTTTCTAGAGGAATCGGATTAATGAGAGGACCGGTCAAATTCATCACCGTCGGAACTCCTAGCGCCAAGCGAGCTGGCATAATATAGCGCATGCCAGGATGCAGATTTTTGGCAAATAGAAAGACAATGCCCGCTTTTTCAAACACTCGTCCCAAATATTCTGGACCCAAATCGAGGTTAATCCCTAGAGCTTCTAGGACATCAGCAGAACCGGATTTAGAAGAGATCGAGCGATTACCGTGTTTCGCCATCTTGACACCACCACCAGCGAGAACAAAGGCAGCTGTTGTTGAAATATTGAAACTATACGAACGATCGCCCCCCGTTCCACAATTGTCCATTGCTCCTTGAACTCCTGTAGGAATAGCGACCGCATGGGCCTGCATCACTTTTGCAATAGCCGTCCGCTCTTCAACAGTTTCCCCCTTCATTTTGAGGCCTAAAAGTAGGGCCGTCACCTGCGCTTCTGAAGCACGACCAGCGACAACTTCCTCCATGGCCGCTTCTAATTCTGCGCTGGTTAGATCTATTCCTTCCGCTACCTTTGCAAGCACTTGTTTCATCTTCCGCTCCTTGACTAGTTTGACAAAATTTTCGATGGTCTTCAGCCCATCTGGTGTTCCGATACTTTCTGGATGGTATTGAAAACCATAAATCGGTAAGCTACGGTGTTGGATCCCCATAATCGCTCCATCATCCGTCGTCCGAGAGGTAATGACAAACTCCTCTGGCATGTCTTCAATCGTCAGCGAATGGTAGCGCATGACTGGAACTTCTTTTGCGACACCTGCATATAGCGGAGAGGGAGCTTCTAGCCGGATCTGGCTTTGTTTCCCATGCATGACCTGTGGCGCCAATCCCAAACGTCCTCCAAAAACCTCTGCAATCGCTTGATGTCCCAAGCAGATCCCTAAGATTGGTTTGATCCCCGCGAAATCTCGGATCATCTCCTCCATCTTGCCCGCATCCTTTGGCCAACCTGGACCTGGAGAAAAGACCAAGGCATCTGCTTCTTTGGCAACCTGGTACAAGTTCGCATCATCATTTCGAAGCACCTGGACCTCATCAAATTTCCCGATATACTGCGCTAAATTGTAGGTAAATGAATCGTAATTATCAACTAATAAAATCATCCTTCTTCTCCAATCCTTGTCATCAATTTTGCCTTATTGACGGTTTCTTGGTATTCATTTTCAGCAATCGAATCATAAACAATTCCTGCTCCGGCCTGTACATAAGCCTTCTTATTTTTGAGGATCATGGTTCGAATCGCAATAGCAAAATCGAGATCCCCCGTCACAGAGAGATAGCCAATCGCCCCCGCGTAGACGCCTCTTTTCTCTTTTTCTGCCTCATAGATCCGCTTCATGGCTCGGATCTTGGGAGCACCCGAAACGGTCCCAGCAGGAAGAGTTGCCTTCAGAGCCTCAATGGAGGCTAGCCCCGGAAGTAATTGTCCCTTGACCACACTGGTCAGGTGCATGACATAACGGAAGAATTCCACTTCCATATATTTGGTCACTTCGACCGTCCCAGTTTGAGCGATACGACCAATATCATTTCGCCCTAAATCCACCAACATGCGGTGTTCTGCGACTTCTTTAGGATCTCCTGCCAAATCAGCTGCCAACTGCCGATCAGCCTCTTCATCGATCCCTCTTGGACGCGTGCCGGCAATAGGGTTAGTCGTCACCACTCGATCCTTGACCGATACCAGACTTTCTGGACTAGCACCGATAATTTGGTACTCCCCAAAATCATAAAAGTAGAGATAATTCGAAGGATTGGTCACACGCAAATTGCGGTAATAATCTAGCGGTTTTCCTGAAAAATCAGCTGAAAAACGTTGACTGAGCACGCATTGGAACATATCTCCTTTTCGAATATAATCCCGCGCTAGGGCCACCATTTCCTCAAACTCTTTTTGCTCCAAATGATTGTGGAAATGAAGCGCATGCAGGTCCTTGTCCTGAAACTCTTCCTTTGCAGGTCTTGCCAACTGCTCTAACACTTGCTCCAGACTCGAGGCTTGCTCTGCTTCACTTCGCCCACTATAGAGGTTCTCTTCCACCACATAGACCTTTTCCTTTTTGTGGTCAAAAATCACATAGCTTTCATATAAGAAAAAGTGGAGATCCGGAGTGCCGATCGTATCTTCAGGAATGGAACCAATGTTCTCATAGAGACCAATCAAGTCATAGCCGACAAATCCAATCGCCCCACCGTTAAAAGGAAGCTCTTCTGAAGTTTTCGTTTTGACCGTGATGCGGTTCAAAAAGTCCAAAGGATCCTCTTCGATAATTTGATCATTGTAATAGAGGACACCATTTTCAAACTTGACTTCACTGACCGGCCGATAAGCTACAATTGAAAAACGCGCATTCTCTTTTTCACGAGGGATCGACTCCAAGATCATTTTATGGGGCGCATCCAAACGCATATAAGCCAAAATTGGACTCAACACATCAGCAGATAAAACTTTTTTCATATCAGAAACCTCTCTTTTAGAACTCTTTTATTCTAAGGAATTCAGCCGCACCTTGGCTTGCTAAGGCGATCACGGTTATCCCACGCTCTATTTCCGCTTTGGGATCAATGTGCCTAAGCTCGCTTCGCTTGCTAAGGCACATAGAAAAGCCCTCACACAAAAACTGTGTGAGGGCGTAATGTCCGCGGTGCCACCTCTTTTATAGGGAAAAATAGCTGGTCTTTCCCTACATCTCTATCTCCTCTATCAAGGAGTTGCACGGTAAGGGGTGCCAACCGAATTCACATGGGTTAGAATTCATTGATCATAACAGTCCAATTTTCATCAGTCGCTATTGCTTGTTCACAATTCCCACAAGCTCCCTGAAAATAGCTGACTCATTACTTTTCTGTTGCTACCATTATAACCCTTTTTCTTAGAAAGTCAATAAAATTTTTAGTCTTTTTTTATACTTTTTTCTACACTTATTTAATAAAATCAGCTCAAAGAGCCCTAGTGGCCCGTCCTTTTTATCCCAAAAATAGGATACTCAACAATGCTAAAATTGCAGGACCGCCTTGGGTCAAGATAATCTTTTTATTAGCTGTCATCGCACCGTAGGCCGCGGCTCCAATAATAAAAAGTACAAAAATCGTAACAATTTCACTATTTTTAGAGACAAACAATCCATACAAGAGGAAGACACCAATCAAGGCATTGTAGATTCCTTGATTCTTAAATAAAGAGGTCACAGATGGGCGAGCGAGTTCTTCTTTATCCATGTTGAAAACCCGACTGGTGGTATCAGATGTAGTTCTGATGCTCTCCAAATAAAAAATATACAAATGCTCCAGTGCAGCAAGACTTGCTAAAATAATCGTCAGTAATGACATCGTAGATTCTCCTTTTTATTCGACTGTTATTTGTTCAATGCCAGAGACTAATTTGTCCAGCAGGTAAGAAAATTGCTCTTGTTCTTGAGCAGTCAAAATCCGACTCATCTGTTCTTTCACCGCCACATGATGGCGAGGGGGATGTTTGACCAACCGATTATAGGCCGTATCCGTCAAATGAATTAAGATTTCCCGCTGGTTTTTTGGATTTCGACTCCGATGGACAAACCCTTCCTTTTCCAATATTTTGAAATGTCGGGTTAAAGCCGCTGGATCAATCTGCAAGCGTTCCTGAACCGCGATCTGATTGCAAGGTGCTTGTTCTAATAAATCCTGCAAAATTTGATAACGTGTTAAGCTAATCCCTAGGCGCTTTTCAAAAAGTTGCGTAGTTGATTGATCCGCCAAGCGTAGTTGGTAGAGCAAATCATTCATTTCTTCCATATTCCTTCCTCTATTCATTTTTGATAAATCAATAATTGACTAATCAATTGTAAAACATTTCATATCCTCTTGCAAGGAAAAGAGCTGGCACTGTTTTTTCGCACAAAAAAAGCCGCCTGATTGGGCGACTCTTAGGGAGATTATTATGAAAAAGAAAAGTTTTAGGATTTTTCTAAACAAAGTTAGGAGGTCTTTGTTTATGATTCTATTATAGCGGACATTTCTTAAAGAAAGCTTACGACTTTATTTCAAAATGAAAACAAATTCTTTACAGATTCTTTTCAACGTTTAAAATAGCTGGAATATCTAATAAACTTTCCATCTGATGATTACCTTCATAGTCAGACGTCAAGAAATTGATACTCTGAATCTGGCTATTTCTTGCAAAGTCAATATCCAGGCTCCGATCCCCTATATAGTAGATCTTTTCCGGATGCAACCCATACTTCTCTATCAGATACATGGCAGCTTCTGGGTCAGGCTTGCGGGCAAAACCACTTTGACTGGTCAAAATCTCTGTAAAAAAAGATTCCAAGCCCAAGTCCCGCAGGATGACCAAGGCATTCTCTCCCTTATGGGTATAGACAAATTGTTCTATCCCAGCATCCTTCGCCCAAGATAAGACATCACGCGCCCCAGCCATCAGAAGGACCTGGGCATTTTTCTCTGATAGACTTTCTGCTCGGCGATGATTCAAGTCCGTCACATCCAGTTGATACTCTGCTGCCACCGCTACTAAAAGATCTTGAACCGAATGCTTCAAGATGTAGTCTTTAATGCTAGCTCGGTCAAACGGAAGCTGATAAGATGCATAGGTCTCCTCAAGACCCGCCAGAATAGCATCATAGGAATCCAGCAAGGTCCCATCCAAATCCCAAATAAAAGCTCGTTTTGTCATTTTCTCTCTCCTACTTTTCGTCTATAAAGTTGACTCAAAAACAGCCAACGGAAACCATTGTCGAGCAGCGTCCCCGTCCAGACACCTGGAAGGCCAAAGCCAAGGGTTACTCCAAGCAGATAACCGGCTCCAATTCGAATGACCCACATGCCAATGGTCGTTGCATAAAATGGAAGTTTCCCATTTCCCAAGCCTTGCCAAACAGCTGTATAGATGACCGTTCCTGCTGTAAACGGCGTTCCCAACAAAGAAAAGAGGACAACCGACAGGCTAGCTTCTACTGCTTTTGTATCTTGTGTGTAGAGATGGGTCAGAAAGGTGCCCCCAAAAAAGATTCCCAAGGCAATGGGCAACATCAACACGAAAGACAGCCAGTAAGACTGCTTTCGAAGGCGGTCAATCTGCTCAAGATCACCTTCACCGAGGCTCCGTGCTACGAGCATGACCGTCGCTGTGGCCACTCCAAATACCGGCATGTAGTTAAACTGGGTCAAGGTCTCTCCGATGGCATTGCCCGCGACTGCCTCAGTCCCAAAAGCAACCACGATCGCAATGATCACCACATCTCCAGCCCGCATCATCAGCCGCTCTCCGGCAGCTGGCAGCGCTAAGTTCAAGAGCTTACGATCCAATCCCCAACGTAGGGGGGCAAAGGGCAACCGGACCTTTTGCCACAAGAGGATGACGCCCACCAGACGGGCCAGCACTGTCCCCAAAGCTGCACCAACAATGCCCCAACCAAAAAGGAAAATGGCTACAGAGGAAAACAGAGCGTTTAATAAATTGGTCAACAGGCTCACATACATAGGAAGACGTGGATTGTTGGCCACCCGAACCAAGGAGCCCAAGGTCGTCATCAATCCTAAGAGAACTATGGTCCCGCCAACCAAGGAAAGGTAAATCCCCCCGCTTTCGGCTACTGCAGCTTCAGTCCCCAACAGCGAAATCATCTGGCGTCCAAATAACAGCGAAGCCCCTCCTAAGAGAGCACTCAACAACAAGGTCACCTTCAGTGACTCTGTCGCATGGTAGGCAATGTTGGCTTGATTTTTTTCACCCAAGCTTTTGGACATAACACTGGCAACTGCCGCACCCAGTGCCAAAAAGATGGCTTGATAGATGGTGATGATATTCCCTGCGACGGAAACACCTGAAATGGCAATCAAGCCCAGGTGAGCCACTAAATAAGAGTCCACCATGCCCATCAGCATTTGTAAGAAATTTTCACCCATGGCAGGAAGGGCGATATTTAAGATTTTTTTGTATGAATTCATGCGTAT
Organism: Streptococcus sp. 27098_8_148; assembly: GCF_041432105.1. Lineage (NCBI taxonomy): Bacteria > Bacillati > Bacillota > Bacilli > Lactobacillales > Streptococcaceae > Streptococcus > Streptococcus sp. 27098_8_148. The sequence goes on from NZ_JAPVYY010000006.1 coordinate 33,557, forward strand.
ATAAAAGAGCCAAACGGCTCTTTTGATCTTTCTAATAGGAAGAATTAAAGTCCCAAGTAGTCTTCTACGGCTGCTTGCATGTCTTTGGTTGCCACGCTTGTACGATGGCGAACCGGTGCAGTTTCAAGGCCGTCTACAGCCGGTGGCACAGGAACACCTGAGAGTGTGTGTAATTTAGCCAAGGCTTCGAAATCGCCTAGACCTGTCTCGCCTGTCACCGCTTCTACTGCTACAACTGGGAACTTATAAGGACTTGCTGTAGAGGCAATGACTGTTTTAGCAGTATCCCCTGTTTGGGTCCGGTATTTTTGATAAACGGCTGATGCTACGGCGGTATGAGGGTCTTCAATGTAATCAGACGCTTCATAGACCCGCTTGATCTCTGCAGCAGTTTCTGCTTCATCTGCGTATGCAGCCGCAAACAAATCTAAGATGTCTGCATCAAAGTTGGACAACTGGTACTGACCTGTTGCAACGAGGTTTTCCATCAACTCTTTGGTCTTTGTGGCATCATTGCCTACCAAGTGGAAAATCAAGCGTTCCAAGTTTGAAGAGACCAAGATATCCATTGATGGGCTAATGGTCACCTTAAACTCACGTTTCTTATCATAGACATGTGTTTTGAAGAAGTCTGTCAAGACATTGTTTTCATTTGACGCACAGATCAATTTCCCAACTGGAAGACCGATTTGTTTGGCATAGAAAGCTGCCAAGATATTTCCAAAGTTTCCTGTTGGCACGGTAAAGTTGACTTTTTCTCCCGCTGTGATTTGGCCTGTCTTCACCAATTGCGCATAGGCGTATACGTAATAGACAACCTGAGGCACCAAACGGCCAATGTTCATCGAGTTAGCTGATGAGAATTGCATCTTGTTGGCTGCTAATTTTTCACGAAGCGCCACATCATTGAACATGTGTTTGACATTGGTTTGGGCATCGTCAAAGTTTCCATCGATGGCGATGACATGGGTATTGTCCCCCGTTTGAGTCGTCATTTGCAATTCTTGCACCTTGCTGACACCGTCTTTTGGATAAAAGACAATGATCTCTGTTCCTGGAACATCGGCAAAACCTGCCATAGCAGCTTTTCCAGTATCTCCAGAAGTCGCTGTCAAGATGACAATTTTATTTTCCAAACCGTGCTTTTTAGCTGCTGTTGTCATAAAGTAAGGCAAGATCGACAAAGCCATATCTTTAAAGGCAATAGTGGAGCCGTGGAAAAGTTCCAAGTTGTATTGCCCATCGAGTTTGACAAGCGGAGCAATAGCTGGGGTATCAAACTTGCTGTCATAAGCATGAGAAATACAGTAGTCCAACTCTTCTGCTGTAAAGTCGTCCAAAAAGGCTGACAAAACAAGCTTGGCCACTTCTTGGTAAGAAGCGTCTTTGAGGGTATCAAGATCCAGCTCTACTTGAGGATAAGAGACTGGAGTAAACAAACCGCCATCTGTCGCCAATCCTTGAAGGATGGCTTGACTAGCTGTTACAGTATTTTTTTCATCTCGTGTTGATTGATAAACTAATGTCATGACTGTTTCATTCCTTTACTAGTAGTCTTCTCATTATATCATAAATGTCAGAAAATTTAACGACTTTTCGCCAAATCTTGGCAAAGGTTGGCAAACAGAAGCTAGATAAAAGAGAGCAGGCGCAACGACTTTGCTCCTACTCCCATGCGAATCTGTTTTTCAGGTGTCTGCAAGACTTGATCAAGCCAATCCCAACTCTGCTAAAACAGATGGGAAGTCTTTCTTCAAGCTTTCAAGAGCTACCGTTACTTCTTGACGAGTTTGGTTATTTTTCACAGTAACTTGACCGCTCTCAACTTCACTACTTCCTAAGGTAATCAAGGCTTTGGCCGCAAAGACATCTGCTGACTTAAATTGTGCCTTGAGCTTGCGTCCAAGGTAATCACGTTCTGCCTTGAAACCTTGGATTCGAAGGGCCTGAACCAAGCTAAGCGCTGCTTCATTGACCTCATCTCCTAGGACAGCGATATAGGCATCTAAGCCTGTTTCGATCGGTAATTCAATGCCTTTCTTTTCAAGAACGAGAAGGATCCGTTCCACACCGATACCAAATCCAAAACCAGCTGTCGCAGGGCCACCGAAGTATTCAACCAACCCATCATAACGACCACCCGCACAAACTGTCAATTCATTGCCTTCAATTTCTGTAATGAACTCAAAAATCGTGTGGTTGTAGTAATCTAAGCCACGCACCATATTGGTATCGATGACATAGGCTACACCTAAGTCTTCTAACATCCGACGAACTGCATCAAAATGCGCTTGGCTTTCTTCATCTAGATAGTCTAGGATGGAAGGGGCCTGTTCAACCGCGGCCTTGTCTTCTTTTTCTTTTGAATCCAAGACACGAAGCGGATTTTCTTCTAAGCGACGTTGGCTGTCCTTAGACAATTGATCCTTCATTGGCAAGAGGTAATCAATCAAGGCTTGACGATAAGCCTGACGACTGGCAGGGCTTCCCAAGGTGTTCAAGTGCAAGGTTACATTGTCAATCCCTAGTTCTTTCAGGAATTGCGCTGCCATGGCAATGGTTTCGACATCCGTTGCAGGATTGCTCGATCCAAAGCATTCTACCCCAATTTGGTGGAATTGACGCAAACGACCTGCTTGAGGACGTTCGTAGCGGAACATTGGGCCTATGTAATAGAACTTACTTGGTTTTTGTACCTCAGGCGCAAAGAGTTTATTTTCTACATACGAGCGGACAACAGGAGCTGTTCCTTCTGGACGAAGCGTAATATGACGGTCTCCCTTGTCATAGAAATCATACATTTCTTTGGTAACGATATCCGTCGTATCCCCTACTGAACGGCTGATGACTTCATAATGTTCGAAGATCGGTGTGCGGATTTCATCATAATTGTATCGCGCAAAGACCTTGCGTGCAAAGCCTTCTACATATTGCCATTTCGCTGAATCGCCAGGAAGGATATCCTGGGTCCCTTTTGGTTTTTGTAATTTCATAGCCTTCATCCTTTGTCTTACTTTTGCCTCTATTTTACCACAAATTCGAAGAGAAATGGAGACTGGACCGAATTTCCTTCGTTCGACACGTTCAAATCCTCTTTCTCTTCTTGCCTTATTAGCCGAATTATGAGAAAATGGAAGCCATACTACACTGAAAGGATCTTGCGATGAGAGAGGATATCAAAATCAATGACCGCGCCCTGGCACTAGAGAAGTCGTTAATCGAAAAATTGGAGCTTGTATTTGATACCGATGTTGAGTTAGATGTCTATAACCTAGGACTGATCTACGAGATCCATCTAGATGAAGCCGGCACTTGCAAGGTGGTTATGACCTTTACCGATACGGCTTGTAGCTGTGCTGAGAGCCTTCCGATCGAAATCGTCGCTCGCCTAAAAGAAATCGAGGGGATCGAAGATGTCAAGGTTGAAGTAACTTGGTCACCCGCTTGGAAAATTACACGAATCAGCCGATACGGGCGCATCGCCCTCGGCCTTCCACCGCGATAATAAGCATTACCTTTTAAAAAATACATTCAACGAATGAAGGAATGCATCTTCGGAAATCCGATCCACAATAAAAAACGAGGAACACCAGCTCTACCATCAGAGTCTGTTCCTCGTTTTTTATGATGATTGAATCCATTATAACTTTTTCAACACCAGAACAAACTAAGCCTCGTCAGCTTTTGGTTCTGGAAGAATTTGATACAACACGATTCCTAGAATCGTTGAAGTTGCCACACCCGTGATTTGAAGACCACCGAGGTCAATCATCAAACCACCGATCCCTGATACCAAGATCACACTAGCAATCAAGAGATTCTTTTTATTATCAAAATCAATCTTATGTTCAACTAAAATTTTCAAACCGCTAGCAGCGATAACCCCAAAGAGGGCAATAGACAACCCTCCCAATACAGGAGTTGGAATAGAGTGCAAGAGTGCTGATAGCTTCCCAATAAAGCTCATGACAACCGCAATCACTGCTGCGCCTGAAATAACATAAACTGAGTAGACCTTACTAAGGGCCATAACCCCAATGTTTTCCCCATAAGAGGTTACTGGAGGAGCTCCAAAGAATCCGGCAATAATCTGTGCCAAACCATCACCAGTAAGCGTATGGTCAAGCCCTGGATCCTTGAAGTAATCACGCTCCGTCAAACTATTTAAAACCATGAGGTGTCCAAAATGTTCCGTCATGGTCACAAAGGCAATCGGAGCCATGGTCAAAATCGCACTTGGATAGAGCTTAAAGCTATAATCCACAAATGGAATGTCAAAGTTTGGAACTTGAATCCAATGCGCCGCACTGACCTCTGAGAAATTGACAAAACTATGTCCTGTCAGCAAACCAAGAGCCACTGAGAAAATATAGCCCACAATTAATCCAAGTAAAATTGGGACGACACCGACAATCTTCTTGCCATACATGTTAAATAGGATAACCGCAAAGAGGGTCACCATCGAAATCAATAGAGCATAACCACTATAGCTTTTATTTAAGGTTGTTGCATCAGTGACTGCATTCGCCGCAAGATTCAAACCAATGACCATGATAATGGGACCAACCACGATTGGTGGAAGGACCTTATTAATCCAATCTTTACCTGCATACTTAACAATCAGAGCTACAAACAAGTAGACCAAACCACCTGCCATGGCACCTTGGGCAACTGCTGCGATTCCATCTGTTTTCATCAACATCTGCATAGCAGCAATATAAGCAAAACTAGATCCCATGTAGGCTGGAATCTTATACTTGGTCACTGTCAAGTGAGCCAAAGTTCCCAAACCAGATGAGAAGAGGGCGATGGCAGGATCAATTCCAACCAAAATCGGCACCAGCACTGTCGCCCCAAACATGGCAAACAAATGCTGGAAAGATAAACCAACCAATAAACCAGGTTTTGGCATATCATTCACATCATATTTAACGTCATTCACGATCGTAAAAACCTCCTAAAATTAAGATGCGACAAGCTATGGCTGAACAAAAACGTCTACCTTCGATGAGCAAATTGTAAGCGAGCGCTTCATGCTCCATCATCGGCGATTTCTTTTTTATCAAACCACTTTTCAATATACAAAAAAATCCCCCACAACAAGGAGATACACAAAATATAGGCTGGTCTTCCCAGGCCTTTCATTTCCATAGCTCCTTGCCTGCCTCTCTGGACAGTATTAAAGGATTGATTCGATTAGTCACAATTATAGCAAATTATAGACGGATTTACAAGAAAAATGACAGATGATACACCCAAATCCCCCAAAAAGTAATATTCATACGATTCAGCGATAGGGTTGAAAATAGCCACTTTGAGCTAAAAAAAGAGGCTGGGACAAAAGTCCTAGCCTCTCAATTGTTTTTGGATTGTCGAGCAAGACGCACTGGTTGAGTGGGCTCTACTACGCTGATTTCATCAGCTTTTACAGCCCTACTCAACTGTGCGGAGGTGGGACGACGAAATCGAATTCTAACGAATGACCGATTTCTGTCCCACTCTCTCTTTGAACAAAGTCGTCCTTGCAATTATTGTTTACCAGACTGTTCCATATTCCAGAAGTCGGTCACTGCCCCACGTGATGCTGAAGAAACGATATGGGCGTATTTACCCAGAACCCCACGGCTATACAGTGGTGGCAAGGTTGTTTCAGCTTTACGTTTTGCTAACTCTTCGTCTGAAACGTGCATGGTGATTTCTTTGGTATCTTGGTCAACTGTCACCTTGTCCCCTGTGTGGAGGTAAGCGATTGGGCCACCGACCTGAGCTTCAGGTGCGATGTGTCCGACAACGAGACCATACGTACCACCTGAGAAACGTCCGTCTGTCAAGAGGGCCACCTTGTCCCCTTGGCCTTTCCCAACGATCATAGATGACAAGGACAGCATTTCTGGCATACCAGGACCACCCTTGGGACCTACGAAGCGGACAACAACAACGTCGCCATCCACAATTTCGTCTGAAAGAACGGCTTCAATGGCAGCTTCTTCCGAGTCAAAGACCTTAGCAGGACCCGTGATGTTGCGAACTTTTACACCTGATACTTTAGCAACCGCCCCTTCAGGAGCCAAGTTCCCTTTCAGGATGATCAATGGACCATCCGCACGTTTTGGATTTTCAAGTGGCATGATGACTTTTTGACCTGGTGTCAAATCAGCGAAGGATTCTAAGTTTTCAGCCACCGTTTTACCGGTACATGTGATACGATCCCCGTGAAGGAAACCATTCTTCAGAAGGTATTTCATGACAGCTGGCACGCCACCGACATTGTAAAGGTCTTGGAAGACGTATTGACCAGAAGGTTTCAAGTCTGCCAAGTGAGGCACGCGCTCTTGGAAATCGTTGAAGTCTTCCAGGGTCAAGTCCACGTTAGCCGCGTGAGCGATCGCAAGCAAGTGCAGAGTGGCATTGGTAGATCCACCCAGCGCCATGGTCACTGTAATCGCATCTTCAAAAGCTTCACGGGTCAAGATATCTGATGGTTTGAGTCCCATTTCCAGCATCTTGACAACAGCACGACCCGCTTCTTCGATATCGGCTTTTTTATCAGCTGATTCAGCAGGGTGAGAAGAGGAACCAGGAAGACTCATGCCAAGGACCTCGATCGCTGTCGCCATGGTGTTGGCCGTATACATCCCACCACAGCCACCAGGGCCAGGGCAGGCGTTGCATTCCAGTTGCTTCACTTCTTCAGCCGTCATATCACCATGGTTCCATTTCCCGATACCTTCGAAAACAGAAACCAAGTCGATATCTTTTCCATCGAGATTCCCTGGAGCAATGGTCCCACCATAAGCAAAGATCGCTGGAATATCCATATTGGCAATGGCAATCATCGAACCAGGCATGTTCTTATCACAACCACCGATGGCTACAAAGGCATCCACGTTGTGACCCCCCATAGCCGCTTCGATAGAATCCGCAATGATATCACGTGACGTCAAGGAGAAGCGCATCCCTGGAGTCCCCATAGCAATCCCGTCCGCAACCGTAATGGTGCCAAATTGGACCGGCCAAGCTCCTGCATACTTCACACCTTCTTTGGCCAGTTTTCCAAAATCGTGGAGGTGGATGTTACAAGGGGTATTTTCCGCCCATGTCGAAATCACTCCGACAATCGGTTTCTCAAAGCTTTCATCGGTCATTCCCGTCGCGCGAAGCATGGCACGGTTGGGCGATTTTACCATGCTATCGTAGACACTACTACGATGGCGTTTGTCTAATTCTGTCATCTGATTCCCTCTCATCGTATTTTTTATTATTATAGCACAATTCAAGCTTCAACGATAGAAGAAAATTCTTGAATTTTCAGACAATTCAGCTTGCTCGGTTTCTTGCTAAAATAATTTACAGTTATATCTTGACTTTTGTTAGCAAAGTGATATCATTTAGATATCACAAAGAAAGAAGAGTTCGTCCCATGGAAGAAAAAATTTTAACCCAAAAGAAAAACGGCTTAGCTGCCCTTATAGGCTTGCTAGTTGGGGATCTTGTCTTAGTTTTAGCATTTATTAGTGCGATTGCTAGTCTACCAGAAGGTTTTCCACTTGCGATTGCAGTTATTACCTGTATTTTTCTCTTTATTGCTAGTCTGGTGTGCTATGCGGGGATCAAAATCATTAAACCGCAAGAGGCCTTGGTTTTGACCTTGTTTGGGAACTATATTGGAACCATTCGAGAAGCGGGTATTTACTTTGTCAATCCCTTCTGTGTCGCTGTCAATCCTGCCAATAACACCCGCTTGGGCCAAAGTGGTGATGTCACCACCAAGTCACCCATGTCTGTCCGTAAAACAGCAGAAGGTAACAATATTTCTATCGAGACAGGTAAAAAGAATATTTCCTTAAAAGTGATGACCTTGAACAACTCTCGTCAGAAGATTAATGACTGTTTGGGAAATCCTGTAGAAATCGGTATTGCAGTCACTTGGCGTGTAGTGGATACGGCTAAAGCAGTCTTCAATGTGGATAACTACAAAGAATATCTCTCATTGCAGTGTGATAGTGCTCTTCGTAATATTGTCCGCATCTATCCTTATGATGTAGCTCCTAATGTCGATACGACAGGAGACGGCCAGGCAGATGAGGGTAGCCTAAGAGGCTCCAGTGAAATTGTGGCCAGTCGTATTCGAGAAGAGATTCAAGCACGTGTAAAAGATGCTGGACTCGAAATTCTAGAAGCTCGTATTACCTACTTGGCCTATGCTCCAGAAATCGCAGCTGTCATGCTTCAACGCCAACAAGCTTCTGCCATTATCGATGCGCGGAAGATGATTGTCGACGGAGCAGTTGGGATGGTTGAAATGGCCCTTGAACGCCTGAGCGAAGGAGAGATTGTAGAGCTAGACGAAGAACGGAAGGCTGCCATGGTTTCGAACCTTCTTGTCGTTCTCTGTGGCAATCATGATGCACAACCAATTGTTAATACGGGAAGTCTCTATTAAGAATGGCTGACCAAAAGAAAAAACAGATTCCACTTAGATTGTCAGCCAAGTTATATGCTGCTATCGCATCATGGGCAGAAGATGACTTTCGATCGGTCAATGGGCAGATCGAGTACCTGCTGACAGAATGTGTCAAACAACGAAAAAAGGATGGCAAATACGTTTCGGAAACGATTGATGAGCCATTTGAAATAGACCTTTAAGGAGAACTCCTGTCCCATTTGATGGGGCGGGAGATTTTTTTAACAATTTTTTGTCAAGTAACTTTACTTTACAAAAAAGTTTTGTTATACTGTTACAGTTGATGAAAATCAAACCTAATTGAATTTATATCTTAAAAGGAGAAAAACGAAATGGCAGTACCTGCACGTCGCACATCAAAAGCGAAGAAAAACAAACGTCGTACGCACTACAAAGTGACAGCTCCATCTGTAAACTTTGACGAAGCAACTGGAGATTACTCACGTTCACACCGTGTATCACTTAAAGGATACTACAAAGGACGTAAGATCGCTAAAGCTGCATCAGCTGAATAATAGAAGGGAGATACCATGCGCGTAAATATTACACTTGAACACAAAGAATCTGGTGAACGCTTGTACCTTACTTCTAAAAACAAACGTAACACTCCAGACCGTCTTCAATTGAAGAAATACTCACCAAAACTTCGCAAACACGTTGTGTTTACAGAGGTGAAATAGGGGTTCACTACACGTCAATAGATGTTAGAAACCTTGATTTTAAGCGATTCTTGAAATTCTAAATTTCACTACATTGCAATATAAATCAACCGAATCACTACCTTTTTCACTACCTTTTTTGAAATAAGAATAATGATTCGGATATATAAAAGAAGAGGAACTTTATTGTGAAGCTCCTCTTTTTGTTATGTGTTCTTTTTCTCACAGATCGTATGACCTGGTTTGGAAAGTATGAGTTTCAGTTGGACTAAAAACAGCGTCATATCAAGGCTTTTCAGAACGATATCTACTGATTAATTTCATAAAATTTGAATCAATAATCTTTAAACGGGGGAATAGTTTAGGTCTATAAGTATTGAACAATACACTTATAAAGCTTATTATACTAGACTTTTCCCAGTTTTATAAAATAGGTAGAGATTAAAACAACATCTAGATTTTACAAAAATTCTTTCTTAAACTTCAAATCTAATAAGAAATCAAATCGATTTACTTATTTTTAAATGTCCCATCATTATAGTTTATCTCATAACCATTTGCAGTATTATATACGACAGCTACTTCATCTATTTCTCCATCCGAAGATTTCATTGAAACAATAACATATCTAGGAATAAGTTCCTTTTTATGATAGTAAGGAGTTGCTTGGTAATATAAAACCCCTCCTTCCTTATGAGTCTCTAACCATTGCTGAGCTTTTTTCTCTGTATAACGCATCCCACCATCAGTTTCACCAACATTTTGAGTACGAGTTCCTGTAATTAAATTTTCACGTTTCGCATTTCCCCCAAGGCTGTTAGCAATTAAGTGACTACGATTCCAAAAGAAACCGTTATATTTAGACCCATTTGAACTAATGATTTCGGCCTTTTCCTCATTCTTTTTCCAACCGCTTGGATCAGACGATCCATCAGTCGCAAAAGGTAGTCTATTCCCTCTCGAATTCTCAACATTTTGATAAATCAGACTACCTTTTACTTCAGTTGTCCTTCCAAGATCATCTAATCCTCCGTATTCAATTTCACCATTTTTGGGAAACTTTTTTGGTTTGATTGAACTTTTGCCAACTGATACATAGTAATTAGAATACTTGTCTATTGACCATTTAGGAATCTTTATCTTTTCACCATTGATTTTTACTTTAGCCTCTGTATTTCCCCATGCAGCTACATTATTAACACCCACAAAAGAACTACTAATTAATAATATAAGAATGACATATATTACTTTTCTTAATGTTTTCATATTTTTCTCCCAAACTTTTTCTACTCCAATTATACCAAAAATAAGAAAGCGTTTTTAATATTTTTAAAAAATTATTAATACCTTTTTTAGGGTTCTAGCTGTTAAAGTAATTCTATTGCAAACCATCATAGAAATAGTTTACTATCTAACTTTTTTAGGTCAATACACTAACAACCACTGTTTATGATTGATTACGTAAGATAAATATTATATATTATGGATAATAAAAGCAAGGGAGATAACGTTTATGAATCTTACAAACTTGGTTGCTCGATATAAAGAAAAAATTGGTGAAATAGAAACCGCTCAGAATTTCTTAGATAAATTTAGTCCTTGGACTAATAACACCGAAATAATAAACTCTTTTTGGGAAGCAATAGAGCAAAATTCTACCTCATTTTCTTGGACACATATTGATTCAAATCTCAAAACATTAAAATTAAGTAAATATGAACATTACGGTATCCCAAATCATATTAGAGGAGATATTCAAAATTCAAAATTATATTTATGTTTAACAAATCCTAATATTGCTAAAGTCGATGAACGTAAAAAGGGAATTTCTGATTTTTATAAATCGGCAAATAATATAAACGATGGTGATCCTTCTTTAAAAATTATAGATAGTTTTGGAAATCATTTAAAGAATGATTTATTTTTAAACAATCACATTATGGATATTTCATCAGAAGGTAGTATTTTATTTCAAGAATTAGAAATGATTGAGAATGGTAAAAAACAGGAAGATACGTACTATCTTAAACATTATTTCTCGAATATTTGTATGGCTTATTTAGGTATTACAGATAAACCTAAATCTTTTGCTAATCGATTGAATCCTAAAGAGTTACAATCACTAAAAGAAATGTCTAAATCAATCGCTAATCTAGAATCATACCCTTTTAGAAGTCAAAATCCAAATTATAAGTTAGCTTCAAAAAAATCTGAAATTAACATGCTGAGTGCTAGAACAATTATTTGGCGAATTGTCAAAAACGAAATAGACGCAATAGATATTAATCCTATATTTATTTTTAGAAGATTCAACGATACATGGTTAACTTCAATAAAGAATGTATTAAAATATGATTTACAATTCACAGAAAATGAAATAAATAACTTGTTAGTAGAATTACATGACAAATATTTTCTTACTTTTCAAAAGCAAGAATTTAAAAATAGTACAAGTTCTCTAGGAAGAGAAAGTCTTTACAGAAATAATAAAAAAATAACTAGTAATGAATTCAACCAACTATTTTATAATTTGTTTAAATCCTAAATTGTAAGTCAAGTAAAACAGAGCAGTAAGTCAGATTAATCAACACACTAGACTCTACAATATCTGTAATGAGTTCTCCTCCATTTCAGATATTGTAGAGCTTTTAAAGTACAACAAATAAACAATCAACTAATCTTTAGCGAGAATTGAAGTCCGCTAAAAACGTTGTCCACTAATCTTTTCAAAGACTTTCTCTGAATCTTGTTCCTTAAGCTAGTCATCTTTTTTAAAGTGAAATTAATCTGTTTTAAAGCTACCCATACCGAAGTGACAGCACAATCAAAATGTGCCGCAATTTTCCGTAAAAGCATCTAGATGTGCCTCTACAAAGGCTTTCAACCCCTCCAAAGGAATCTTTCGAAATTTGACGACTCACTTTCTCCTCTCTAAGTGTCCTTGTCCACATAATTTCTTTTCCAAGTGAAGAGAGTTCTGACGCCAACATCAAAAGCTTTGGATTCCTAGTGCTAGTTGTTTAAAATCAATAAAATATGCCAGATTTATTACAACATACTTGTTATAAACTAAGCAACTTTAAGTCCTTTAATTAGTATTCCCATCTTATCTTCGGTTTAAAATCAATATTTTATTCCGTACGGTACAAGTCACCTAGTTTGCTTATTGATATTTTAACGATGTTTCATAACTTTACTACAAGGAATTTAATCTTTTGGCATTTACACAACTTATTTCAGCAATGTTATCTTTTGTGTTTTCATTTTTTTGAGAGTTCTTTCCGAAAAATTAGTATTTTCCTGAAAGTTTTAAATTTGAAACGATGAACAAGCAAAAACAACCGGAAAAGAAACAGTTCACAACTGCTTCTTCTCTGGTTGTTTTTCATACTAACGATTTTTCCGACTTAATTGATAAGAGTACATCACAGGGATAAACACAATAACGAGGATGACCAGCACCAATACATAAGAAAGCGCGAATTGAAGGCCTGATTCAAGAAGAAGGATCAACCCTCCGAGGACCCACAACCTCCCCGCCAAGCGATGGGTTTTGTGCCAGTTATCTTCACTCTGTAAGGTCCAGGGCAGACGGATTCCAACCGTGTGATTCACTTTCAACTTAGGCATGTAATTGCCCATGATCACAAAGATAAGACCCAGCAAAACAGAAACAAAAACAGATGGATTGGTAGTAGAGCCTAGCGCCTTGCTATAGATGAGATAGGAGACGATTAAGGAGACTATTGGAATCAACCAGTAGATCACTTTGACCATTTTTTCATTCATAGCGCTATTCTTAGAATCGCGACCGATCATAAAGATCATAAACAGATGCACCATGAGATCGAAAATAGGAAGACCAAACACAACCAGGGGTTTCGATTGGAAGTTATTGGCCTGGCCAGCAAAATTGAAGTGAATCGGGATTTGGTTAGGCAATTGCGACCAAATCATCAGCCCCCAAAGCATGGGGAAAAGGATCACCATAGAAGTTAATAGCAATAGTTTTTTATTCGTTTTCATCAGTAGAGTCTCCTTTCAAATCAACGAGCCAGACCATTAAATCCTCCAAGACAGAAGTATTGAGTTCATAGTAGATAAAATTCTTCTCTTTTTCCTCTCGAATTAAATCTGCCTGCTTGAGGAGGCTTAAATGATGGGAAATGGTCGCTCCTGCCACATCAAAGTGGCCAGCGATATCACCAGCAGATAATTTCCCCGCCTTTAGCAGTTCTAAGATACTTCTTCTTATCGGATTCGATAAAGCTTTAAATGTTTGCGCAAAATTCATTCTCTATCTCCTCTAATCTATTTAGAAATCTTTCTAAATAGATTCTAGTACTTTCGGATGGGTTTGTCAACTCTATTTAGAAAAAAATCTAAATAGCTTCTGTTGTAAAAAAATATCAGACCTAAGACCGATTCTTATAAACAGCGTCTTTTCTTAAGTTTTCTTTAAGAAATCAGCCTTATAATAAAACCATCAAATGAAGACCTCCTAACTTTGTTTGATAGAAAATCCTAAACTTTTTCATAATAATCTCCCTATAAGAGCCACCAAAACCGGTGGCTTTTTCTACGTACCTTTACGAGCATCAGCGAGTTTAGGTACGTTGATGCAGTTCGAACGACAGTGAGAACTACGTTCCTTACTATTCTTAGTGAGTCAAGTCCAATAGGGGCTTAGACGAACTTAGGTACGTTGACGCAGTTCGAACGTTAGCGAGAACTACGATCCTTAGAATGGAATAAGTAATTTTACTGTTTGGAATGATGATTAATGCATTTTGTCAGACTTAAGACCTATTTTTTAAACACAACCTTTTCTTAAGATTTCTTTAAGCAAACCGCCTTATAATAAAACCATCAAATAAAGACCTCCTAACTTTGTTTGATAGAAAATCCTAAACTTTTTCATAATAATCTCCCTATAAGAGCCACCAAAACCGGTGGCTTTTTCTACGTACCTTTACGACCATCAGCGAAGTTTAGGTACGTAGACGCAGTTCGAACGATAGTGAGAACTACGTCCCTTCTCCTTCATTTGTACTAATACTCCAATTTATGCTCGATCTATGTTATAATGAAGAGAATTTTTGTCTGAGGAGGATTTATGAAAAAAACACATTCTACGCTATTCATCCCGGGCATCATTATGCTTGGGATTGTTTTACGAACACCATTTACTACGCTTCCGACGGTCTTGTCTGACATCGCAGCTGGTTTGGGGGTAGATGTGAGCTCTCTGGGACTATTGACTAGCTTGCCACTTCTCACCTTTGCCATTTTCTCACCTTTTGCGATTCAATTTGCTAAAAAGTTGGGGATTGAGCGCCTCTTTTTCCTAGTTTTGATCGCGATTACGATCGGATCTGCCATTCGGATTATCAACCTCCCCTTCCTCTATCTGGGAACCATCTTGATTGGAGCTGGCATCGCCTTTCTCAATGTGCTGCTTCCAAGCCTGATTCAGGCGAACAGACCCCGCCAACTAGGCATTCTGACCACTTTGTACATCACTTCTATGGGGATGTCCACAGCGATCGCCTCTTCTGTCGCTGTTCCGATCACCAAAGCCACTTCTTGGCAAGGTTTGGTCAACATCTTGACAGCCTTGTGTGCTCTTGCCTTGGTCATCTGGATTCCTAACCTTCGCTACAACCACCATCTAAAAAAGACGGCTACTACAGAATCTAGTAGCAAGTGGTATACCAATAAATATGTCTGGGCTATCATGATTTTTGGAGGCTTGCAGTCACTACTTTTCTACACAAGTATGACCTGGCTTCCGACCATGGCTGTTCAAGCTGGCCTTTCAAAGGTTGAATCTGGACTACTTGCCTCCGTGTTTACCCTGATCAGTCTCCCATTCTCCTTGACGATCCCAAGTTTAACGACACGGTTATCCGATCGCAATCGACGCTTGATGCTTGCCATTGTTGTCGGAGCAGGGATTCTGGGGGTAGCCATGCTCTTAATCCCGACCAGCAACTTCTTCTATTGGCTCGTCATCAATGCCCTGATAGGAAGTTCCGTTAGTTCGCTCTTTCCTTACCTCATGGTCGCTTTCTCCATGAAATCCAGTACACCTGAAAAAACAGCTCAACTTTCTGGTCTTGCCCAAACAGGAGGCTACGTCTTTGCAGCCTTTGGTCCCATCCTCTTCGGCTACAGTAAATCTCTCTTCCACTCTTGGACACCGGCTATTCTCATGCTCCTGGTCTTAACCATCATCATGGCCATTGCCCTTTATCAGGTGGAAAAAGTCGATCATATTTTATAACCATTGTCCGGCTGAAAGATTCGTCTTCCGGCCTTTTTTGTGCATACAAAAAAAGAACTAGGCACTTGTCCTAGTTCGAAGTTTTATTATCCGTTAAATGAGATATGTACGTGGTCGTTGTGGTTTGCTGTATCTCCACCACGGTCTGGCATTTGGTTCCATGTATTAGCTGGTCCGTAAATGTTATTTACTGGCATGTAGAATTGTTGTTTCCAGATAATATATGAGATACCTGCACGGTCCATGTTATCAATCGCATACTGTGCAACTTGATCTCCAAGCTCTGAATTTGTTGGAACCATCACGTCTACTGCAAGTCCTTTACCATGGTCTTCTGGATCCCCTTCACGGTAACCACCGATGTTTGTGATACCGAATTTCGCTGCAATTTCTTGACGGAAAGCTTCCGCTTGCGGTTGAAGATTTGGATCAGTTGGAATAGCATTACCAGTTGTTGGAGTTGATGCTACTGGTTGTACTTCAGGTGCTGCAGTCGTTTCTGCTGCTGGTTGTGCTGCTGGAGCTTCTTCTACTACTGGAGCAGATTGAGGAGTTGCTGGAGCTTCAGGAGCAGCAGCTGGCGCTACTTCTTGATTTTGTACTTCAACATTGACAGCTGGAGCACCGTAGTTTGGTGTTTCTGGAACAGCTGGTTGTACTGGTGTTTCAGCTGCTGGTACTTCAACCACTGGAGCTTCCGCTGGGGCTTCTTGAGTTTCCGCTGCTGGAGCAACTGGTACAGCTTTGTTATCTTCGTTAACTGGTTTTGACAAATCGTTGACAGCGACTGTTTGGTCATCAACTGTCACTTGGTTTGTTGTCAAATCAGCACTTGCAACGGTTGCATCTGTCGCACCTGCTTGAGGAGTTTGGATTTCAACTGAAGTTACTTCTTTTTGATCATTTACTGTTGTTTTCAAAACAGTACCTGGGTAGATCAAATCCATGTTGCTGATGTTGTTTAAGTTTGCCAACACATGAACATCGATTCCAAGCGCTTCTGCGATCGAACTCAATGTATCACCATATTTGATGGTATAAGTTTGTTGGTTTTCACCGCTTTGTTGGATATCATGTTTGATTTCATCTACTGAGCGAGCTACCCAATCTTCAAGTGTTTCTGCAGTGGCTTTTGTAAATGGAATCACTGCAAGAGCTACTGTTGAAGCGATCAAGGCTTTCGTATTAACTTTTAATTTCATCTTTTATCCTCTTTTTTCTTTGTTTTTTTGTTCAAGATTTTCTTGAACAAATGAACTACTATACTATCTTATCACAATTTAAAAATAATAAAAGGCCTTTTTGGCTATTTAACAAAACTGTATTTTTCTTGTAACATTTCGTCTTTCTTGTCACATTGTTACAAACTAGTAACATAAAAAGAGGGGGCTGGAAGAAGAGTTCGAGGGCGTAAAAGAACCTCATCTAGGAATGGTTTCTTGATGAGGTTCTTGTATTTTTTAAGTAATTGAACACAGCTTTTTACGGCTTTGTATCTTGATGCATCTTATTTTACCTTCATGATTCTGACGAGGTTGGCGCGTTCGGCTTCTTCGAGTTTCATTTCGATATAATAGATAGTTTCTTTGAGATCTGGGATGGTCGCATACTCGAGTCCGTTCACTCGACGGCGGGTTTTCTCGATTTCATCTGCCATGAGTTGGCAGCTTTTTTCGATTTCCGCTAACTTGAGCAAATCTGGGAGTAGATCCCCCATTTCTTGGATCGTGCTGTCCATTTGACTGTTGGAGGCGAGGTAGCTATAAACCACGTCCCCTTCATCCTCTCCGTATGGATTATCGATACGGGCATGGAGCTTGGGCACGCGCACACTCATGACATTTTCTTCCTCGATATGGAGCATCACTTCTCGAGTGGGAACAGCAAAGATTTCTTCTACCATGAGGTCACTCTCTAAGGATTTGGCCATCACGAAATCTTGCATATTGCCCACCAGCGCCGCCTCCACCTTTTGGCGCAGACGATTATTCTCACGCACAGCTTCAATAAAGCGACGCATGAGTTCATCCCGCTTATCCTTGAGCAACTTGTGCCCCCGGGTTGCTGTCTTGAGGCGCTCTTTGAGAATATTAAGCTCCATCCGAGTTGGTTTTACATTTAATCGTGCCATAGGCTAATCCTCTTTGTTTGGAAGATACTTGTCAATCATCTCATCCTTGATCCGTTTAAGCTCTGTTCGTGGAAGGATGGATAAGAGTTCCCAACCGAGATCCAAACTTTCCTCAATCGTCCGATTGGTGGTAAAGCCTTGGTTGATGTATTCTTGCTCAAAGCGGTCCGTAAATTTAACATAGAGCTTGTCGGTATCGGACAAGGCAGACTCTCCAAGCACTACAGCTAGTTCTTTGGCTTGTTTTCCTTGGGCGTAAGCCGCAAAGAGCTGGTTCATGGTCGCCGCATGGTCTTCCCGAGTCTTGCCTTCACCAGAACCCTTGTCCTTCAAACGAGAAAGGGACGGAAGAACATTGATCGGTGGGCGGTAACCACTATTGTAGAGATCACGGGACAAGATAATCTGACCTTCGGTGATGTAGCCTGTCAAGTCAGGGATGGGGTGGGTGATGTCATCTTCTGGCATAGAGAGGATTGGAATCTGGGTCACAGATCCTTTCTTTCCAACCAAGCGTCCTGCACGTTCGTAGAGGGTTGAGAGGTTGGTATAGAGGTAACCTGGATAACCCCGACGACCTGGAACTTCCCGGCGGGCAGCAGATACTTCCCGAAGGGCTTCACAGTAGTTGGTCATGTCGGTCATGATAACCAAGACGTGCATGTCTTTTTCATAAGCCAAATATTCGGCAGCTGTCAAGGCGATCCGGGGAGTCGCAATCCGCTCGATAGCTGGGTCATTGGCTAGGTTGATAAAGAGGACCGAGCGGTCAATGGCCCCAGTTTCCCGAAGGTCGTTCATAAAGAACTCGGCTTCTTCAAAGGTAATCCCCATGGCCGCAAAGACCACGGCGAAGTTTTCTTCAGAATTAAGAACCGTTGCTTGACGAGCAATCTGAGCCGCCAACTCCTTGTGAGGAAGACCAGAACCTGAGAATACTGGGAGTTTTTGGCCCCGAACCAAGGTATTCAAATGGTCAATGGCTGAGATCCCTGTTTGGATAAATTCATCTGGATAGTCCCGTGAAACAGGGTTGATGGCTTGTCCATCAATGTCCAAGTATTTCTCTGGGATAATCTCCGGACCGCCATCGATGGGTTTGCCCATCCCGTTAAAGATGCGTCCGACCATGTCTTCAGACACAGGGAGTTCTAGGGGACGTCCGGTAAAGCGGACTTTGGCTTTTTCCAAGTTGATCCCGCTAGATCCTTCAAAGAGCTGGACCATGGCCTTGTCTTCTTGGACTTCGAGGACTTGTCCCTGACGGGTCGTTCCGTCATGGAGTTTGATTTCTACTAGTTCATTGTAGTGAACCCCTTCGACCTGATCGACAATCATCAAGGGGCCAACAACTTCGCTAACAGTACGGTATTCTTTAATCACGCTCATTGTCTACTCCTCCTTTTGCGACGATTTGGTGTAGGGTTTCTACGATTTCTTCTTTCAGGGCTTGAATGGTTGCCAACTGATCCTCATGGATGAACTTGCTCCGGGCAATGCGGTCTCGAAGAGCCACGGTTCCTTCCATGATTTCTGTGAAGTAAGCCCCTAATTCTAATGCTTTTTGACTTTCTTGGTCAAAGGTTAAAATGTTTGTCAACAAGGCCACCTGCTTGCTGAATGAGGTATAGGTATCGACCTCATCAAAGGCATTTTGTTGCAGGTAGTCTTCACGGATCATCTTAGCCGCATTCATGGTCAAGCGGTCTTTTTCAGACAAGGAATCTAGACCAACCAAGCGGACGATTTCTTGCAATTCACTTTCCTTTTGAAGCAAATTCATAGCGCGGGTCACTTTTTCAGACCAGCTGATTTGTTCATGTAAATCGATATAGCGACCAACTTCATCTTGGTAAAGAGAATAAGAACTCAACCAGTTGATGGCTGGGAAGTGGCGGCGTTGGGCCAATTGAGCATCCAGTCCCCAGAAGACCTTAACAATCCGCAGGGTATTTTGGGTCACCGGCTCTGAAATGTCTCCACCTGGAGGAGAGACGGCACCGATAGCGGTAATCGAACCTTCACGCGCAATGGCACCGAGTGTCTTGACCCGACCTGCACGCTCGTAATATTCAGCAATTCGGCTACCAAGATAGGCTGGGTAGCCTTCATCCCCTGGCATTTCTTCTAGACGACCAGACATTTCACGGAGAGCTTCTGCCCAACGAGAAGTAGAGTCCGCCATGATGGCAACGGAATAGCCCATATCACGGAAGTATTCGGCAATAGTAATCCCTGTGTAGATGGAAGCTTCCCGCGCCGCTACCGGCATGTTCGAAGTGTTGGCGATCAGAACGGTCCGTTGCATGATGGATTGACCAGTCGTTGGATCAATCAATTCTGGAAATTCATTCAGAACGTCCGTCATTTCATTTCCACGTTCCCCACAACCAACGTAAATGACGATGTCTACATTGGCAAACTTGGCCACCTGGTGTTGCACGACTGTTTTTCCAGCTCCGAAAGGACCAGGAACAGCTGCAGCTCCACCTTTTGTCACAGGGAAGAAGGTATCGATGACCCGTTGACCGGTGACCAAAGGCTCTACTGGAATCAGTTTTTGTGCAAAGGGACGGCCTCGACGAACCGGCCATTTTTGCATCAGGGTCCCAGTAAAGAGGCTACCATCTGTCTGCTGGATCTCATAAACCGGCTCTTCTACCGTGTAAGAACCTGCTGCGATCTTAGTCACACGTCCACTCACACCAAAGGGTACCATGATGCGGTGTTCCACCATATTGGTCTCTTGAACGGTACCGACGATGTCTCCAGCGACCACTTCTGTCCCTTCAGTCACACTTGGTTCGAAGGCCCATTTGGTATCCCGATCTAGATTTGGAACTTGCACCCCACGAACTAAAAAATCACTGGCAGTAACTTCTTGGAAGCGTTCCAAGGGGCGTTGGATCCCGTCAAACATCTGAGAGATCAAGCCTGGTCCCAATTCAACAGAAAGGGGGGCTCCGGTTGTGACCACTGGTTCTCCTGGACCGACTCCAGACGTTTCTTCATATACTTGGATAGAGGCTTCATCCCGCCGCATCTCAATAATTTCGCCAATCAAACCAAGATCGCCGACCCGGCAAATGTCTTGGATATTGGCCTCCTGCATCCCTGATGCAACCACCAAGGGACCGGAAACTTTGATAATTTTTCCTTGAGTCATGTATTCCTCCTGGGAATCCTTTGTTTCTTTGTTTTACTTTTGTGCTATCTCTCTTAGAGATTGCTTTTGTTGGCCATTGGCATCGAAATTGCTTGGATCCAACCAGGCTTCGAAGCGCTGTTTGATAGCTGGCCATTCTTGGTCAATGATGGACAACCAGTCTGTATCACGGGTCCGATCCTTATAAACAACAGCCTGACGGAAACAGCCTTCATAGGTGAAACCTAAGCGCTCAGCTGCTTTGCGAGAAGCTTGGTTTAAGGTATCGCATTTCCACTCATAGCGGCGGTAGCCTAAATCTTCAAACACGTAGCGCGCTAACAGATACTGGGCTTCCGTAGCCATGCGTGTCTTTTGGAGCGCTGGTGAATAGGTCACTGCTCCGACTTCGATCACCCGGTTAGCTTGATCGATCCGCATGAGAGAGAAAGTTCCCAAAGCCTTGCCTGAATCTTTGTCTACAATCGCATAGTAAAAGCGACCTTGGGCTGTCATGAGATCATCTAATAAGTGGTCCCACTCCTCTTCATTGCGGGCAGGGCCTTTGAACAGAAAGGTCCACATAGCTGCTGGAGAGTCCGGCCCGTAGACCTGATAAAGATCTGCTCCATGTTTTTCTTTTGAGAGGCGCTCGATCACGGTATAGCGACCTTCGATCCGCTCAATAGCTGGCAGACGCCCCGGTGTAAAATCGGGCAGTGCATCGCCAATCGCTTGGCCAAATTCATTTGTTCTCATAAAATATCCTGTCCTACTGCTTTTTCGACATTATCACGAATCCGCTGTTGGCCCAGTCCTGTAGTCCCTCTATGGGTCGGGATAAGAATCAGAGCCGGTGTCAGCTGCTGGTCGTAAAACGCCACTGTATCTGGAATGGCCTGAGCAATATCCTCTGTCAGGTAGATAATCCCGAAGTTTTCCCGACTGAGTTTTCGCAAGGTATTGATCGCTTCTTGCGGCTCTGTGACCGGATAGGTTTGAAAGCCAATCAGGCGAAAAGGAAGGATGGCGTCCCGATTGCCCACAACGGCGATCTTATAGGTCTGTTTGTCCATAAATCGGTCTCATCCTTTCTTTGATGTCTGCTAGCGGAAAACCATTGTCCAAACCAGAGAGGACCAAACGAAGGTTGGTCACCTCTAACTCTTTTCCGTAAAGATAACGAACAAGAGGGAGTGGTCCATCGACTTCAAAACGGCCAGCGTCTAGAAGACTGAATTTCACCAAACTCTCTAAATACTCCAACTCTACGGTCTTTAGTTGACCGGTGCGCATCTTTTCTTCATAAGTCTCTAAGGCGAGATCGTAGTCCAGCGGATTAACTTGATAAAACCAGGTCAACCACTGACCGGATTCTAACAGGTCGATCACCTGATGGGCACTGAGGCTCCCTTCATCTGAGAGTAATTGGTGCATAAAGCTATGCGGTTTTTGCTGATCCAAGGCCCGCTTAACTGTAATCGCATTGTAAAAGTCAATGGTCACGTCCACCAACTGCTTCAGAATCGGATGATCTAGGCTGTCCCCTAAGTATCTCAGATGTTTAAAATAAGCTAAGTCCATCCCAATTTCGAGGACCCGCAAGTCCTGATAGTCTTGGAATTCTTGCCAGGTTGCAGCCACTTCTTCCGCCATAAAGGCCGGACAATGCTCTGCAGAAAAGGTCGCCACCAAATGCTCAAGCACATCGAGAGAATAAGGACCGATAGGGATCAATAAGTGCCCCAACTTGCGCTCTGTCGCCTTGTGTTTTAGATAAACCTTGAGATTGTGATAGGTGTATTTCAAGGTAAAAAGGCTAACCAGGTCTGACTGAGGGCTTACCCCAAAAGCCCATTGGTATTCTGCCAACAAGGCTGCCATCAGGCGGGCTTCAAGAGCTGATAAATCCTTGATCTCCTGGCTGTCTAAAGCATAAGGCGTCCCCTGCAGCAAGCCTTCTCGACTCTCACTGGAGGGACTTGCAAGCAACTGCTCGAACTGACTGGGACTGACAAAACTAGCCTCACGTACGCTGATTCCTGTATTGACTTGAGAATAGGTCCGTTCGCTCATTGCAACCTCCTAGTTCTCTTCATCTGTGAAAATGCTGGCTGCCATCTGGTAACTTTCTTGCTCCCAAATGGAATCCACCAAATCACGGTAGAGATAGTTGTCATCAATCTTCCCAACCGACAAGACAAAGCCTGCTTGAGCTGGGATTGTTGCATCTGCAACTGTCACATTCTGATGTGTCTGCTTCAATCTCTCGAGAGCTGCTGAATCAAATTTTGCAGCGCTCACCGCCCCAAAGGTCAGGGTCACAACTTGTCCCTGATAGCGCTCTAAGACCGCATCTACAAACTGCATTTCCTTTTCAAGGGGCCAAGCCACCATCGCTTCATAAGCATTTGCAAAGAGATCCTTTAAGACTCGTTGCTTGGTGACAAGGGTTGATTGGCGTTTTTTATTTTCGATTTGTTGGGTTTCACGTTGCAATTGACGTTGAATCCGCTTGAGCTGCTCGGAGCGTTGATTGAGTTTGTCTTGAATCAAACGCTCTTCTTGCGCAGTCTCTTCTTTTAGGATGGTTTCCTTGGCCTCTTCTAAGAGTTTACGCCCTTTTTCGTGGGCTTGGGCCAAGATTGAATCCTTTAATTGGGTTTGTTCATCCATATCGTTTTTTCTCCTATTGCATGCGTCTTGTGTTTTTCGCCTCGAAAGGCGAATCCATCAAAGCTAGCTCTTAGCCGACGCGTAGGGTCAATAGGAAGGACACAACGAAGGCCAAGATGGCGTAGGTTTCAACCATGGCCGCAAGGATAACCCCTTTCATCATGTCTTCAGGGCGTTTGGCCAAGATTTGCATCCCTGCTGTCGCTACATTTCCTTGGTGTTTGGCTGAGAAATAACCAACGATCGCAACTGGAAGAGCTGTAAAGAAGTAAGCAACCCCTGTTTCAAGTGGCATATCTGGCTTAATTTGCAACCAGATCAAGATCCCGATAACGAAACCGTACAAACCTTGTGTACCTGGCAACAATTGCAAAATCAAAGCTTGGGCAAATTTTTCAGGTTGTTCTTTCAAGAGTGCTGCTGCTGCTTGACCCGTTTTACCAACCCCAAGGGCAGATCCCATTCCACTAAGTGCAACGGCGATCGCCACACCAAATGCTGCAAAGAAGGCGCCCCCATGGGCTGAAAAATATGATGCTAAAGATTCCATGAATATACTCCTATTTATTAAAGATAATACTTATTTTTTTGTTTTAATATAGCGTTCAGAAGGTTTGAGAGGACGAAATGGCTTGCCTCCTCCTTCGTAGAACTTACCGAAGAACTCCACAAAGATCAGACGGGCTCCATGCACATATCCTGACAAGAAGGACAGGAACATATTAATGGCATGTAGGACGATAAAGAGCACAAGCCCTACCGTAAACCGTCCAAGTGGTGGGAATAGATTGACAATAAGGTTAAAGGCCGAACCGATACTCGCTCCAGACAAGCCCAAGGCCATCAAACGGGTAAAGCTGACCAAGTCTCCGATATAGCCACTAACATTGTAGAGGTTAAAGAGACCAGAAGCTAAACCGGACAGCTTCTTGGCACTGACAATGGAAACAATCAAGATCCCAATGGCATTCAAAATAGCTAACCACTTGCCAATCGGAACTAAAATGCTCATCCCTGGCAAGATATTGCCTACTGCTAGAAGCATTAAACCAAGTAGGATCAAGACCCAAGCAAAGCCAGCATTATAGGCTTCGGTGTAGTCTTTGAGGCGAACATTTTTCATTCCTCCTAGGAAGAGGCCCACTAAGACAGTGACAAAACCAAAGACCACTGAGAGGATCAGGATGGTCATGGCGTTACTGGTCGTACTGATCAAGGCAAAAGGCATCTCAAATCCAAAGAAAGAGCCATAGACCACACCCCAAAGGGCAACTGAAATTCCGAGGAGACTGAAGAAACGAAGGTTCTTGGCTGTAGCAGGCTTGAGCTTGAAGGCTTTAAGGGCAAAACCTGTCGCCAAGGTTAGCAACAATCCATAACCGATATCTGCGACCATCATGCCAAAGAAAACAAAGTAGAAGAGAGAAACGATTGGTGTCGGATCTTTCTCGTAATACTTAGGCAGGGCGTACATCTCTGTGACTAATTCAAAGGGCTCTACCAAGGCATTATTTCGCAACTGGATCGGAACGTCATCCCAATCTTTTTCCGTCACATCGCGCGTCTCTAGTAAGACCCGAGAACCAAAACCTTCTTGCAAGAAATCTCGCAATGAGGCCACTTGGGATGTTTCAATCCAACCCTCTAGGGCTACCAAGCTTTGCGTGCTGGCAAGAAGCGACTTGGCTTCCTCCCGAGCTCCCGAACTCAGCAAGTAATCCATCTGGTACTTAAGCTGGTCCAACTCCTTCTGGGAGTTTTGCAACTCTGCCAGGGTTGCTGCAACGACAGCTTCCTGCTCTTTGATTTCCCCTTCTAGGCGATCCAAGTAGACGGCCGGGACCTGCTCTTCTTCATAGTCCAATTCTTTGAACCCATGATCTTCTAGAAGCTCCTGAACAGCTACACGATCTCCCGAGCGATACAAGATGACATAGCCGTGTTCGGTTTCAGACGTAAAGACTTCTTCTAACTCCAGCTCAGGATGAGCTTTTAAGGAAGAACGAACAGCGTCTGTATCGCTATTTGGAATCGTCCCGATCAAGCCATGCACATAGTGAAAAGTAGCGAGGGCAGCTGGTGTCACCTCTAACGGTCGCCATTTTTCTAAGCGCTCTATCTCTCCCTTTGCATCCGCAATCTTCTGACGAGCCTTGTCTAACACGCGCAATTGGCGTTTCAACTTGGTCAATAGAAGATCCTCGTCTCGAATCATCCCATGGGCCTGCAGATCATCAAAAGACAAACTTAAAGGTTCCTCCTTCAGAGCTTGCAGGGCCTTCTTCTCAGGCATGTAAGGCTCCAGAGTCTGAATCATTTTTTCAACTTGTTCTTGACGTTTTTGTAGCTCTACCAAGGCTTGACGATTGTCCTCTGTCAAGGGTTGAGACAAGGTATTTGTCTCAAAGGCAGCCTGCCACTCTTCCTGTTCACTTAGGTCATAAATCTGGATTTTTGCCTCAGACTGTAGCGCTAGTAGGAGACTGTCCAAGTCATCTTTGGGCAAGATGAGAGACAGTTTTTTCATCTGACTAACGGCCATAGCTTGCTACCACCTTTTCTACAATGGCTTCAACTAACCCAGCTCGCTTGTCGGTCATCGCCTCTTGTACCCTGGCATCATTGCGCGCAACCGTTTCTTCCAGATCTTTCGTTAAACGGACGAGTCTTTCCTGGGCGTTTTTTTCTGCCTCTGTGACCAATTGCTTGGTTTCCTCATCGTAATGCTGTGCCACTGTTGCAAGTCGATCGCGCGAATCCGTTCGGATTTGTTCAACTTGAGCTTCATAGCCTACGATCACGCCCTGAGCAGCTTGCTCGATCTCTTGCATCATCTCGAGTGTTGCATTCGACATCGTCACACCTCCTTATTCAACTATTGTTCTTCCAACAACAGTACAATTATCTTAAATTATACCACAATTCATAGCGTTTGTTCAGGCCCAACCGGGAATTTTCAGAAAATTGTGGACAACCAACAAGCCCCTACTGCCAAGATTGGTAGCGTTCTCTTCTTTTCTTATATCCTGTTCCTAGTTTCAGTATTTCTTGATTTCTTTTACTTGAATAAAGCGGTTACCCATGTTATAATGTGTAATATATTATAGGAGTATCCTGTTATTTCATCTCGTGAGAAAGGAGGATTGCTGTGAAACAAGATCAAGATTTACGCGCCATTATCGCCAGCCATGAAGCTGAGTTAACAGATATGGAACGCGACATTGCCCAATATTTTTTATCGTCGGAAGCACGACAGCACTCCCTGTCCTCTTCTCGTGTAACGGAGTTACTCCACGTCTCAAAGGCAGCTTTAACGCGTTTCTCTCAAAAATGTGGCTTTTCCGGCTATCGGGAGTTTGTCTATCATTTTAATGAGGAAACAAAGAATCAAAAACAGGTGCAAGAGCATGACGAACTCACTCTCAGCGTCTTGCAACGCTACCACCATATCAGTAACGTCACTGAAAGTCTGGTAAAAGATTCCCAATTAGATCGGGTAGCTGAACTAATCGGTCAAGTAGACCGAGTCTATTTCTTCGGGATCGGTAGTTCCGGTTTAGTCGCTCGAGAAATGAAATTGCGCTTTATGCGACTGGGCGTCGTTTGTGAAGCCCTGACTGATCAAGATGGCTTTGCTTGGACGACCAGCATTCTCGATTCCTCTTGTTTAGTCATCGGTTTCTCATTGTCAGGAGGCACCAACTCCATTACAGACAGTCTCCTGGACGCCAAAGAAAAAGGGGCTAAAACGGTTCTTGTGACGGCTAACCCGGCTGCCATCCACCAAGGATTCACAGAAGTGTTACCGGCCGCACCTCTTCCTAGTAGTACCTATATCGATCGAATTTCTGCTATTTTACCACTTCTCATTGTGGTCGATTTGATCTATGCTCATTTCCTTAATAAAAGCCGAGAACAAAAGGAAATTGTCTTTAATAGCTACTGGGAAAACAAAAAACTTTCTAGTCAACGTTCTCGAAAATCTTAATATGGTCTCCCTATTTAAAAAGCATGAAAGATCTGGTTTTCTTCATCTTTCATGCTTTTTTTGATGAATCAAAAACAAGTCGCCAGCGCGACTTGTTTTATGTTTCATGTTTTTGTCTAAAGTGGTAGTAGGCCCCCAACATACCCGCAGCGTTTTGATGGTGGGCAAATTCCAAACGGATCT
Organism: Streptococcus sp. 27098_8_148; assembly: GCF_041432105.1. Classification (NCBI taxonomy): domain Bacteria; kingdom Bacillati; phylum Bacillota; class Bacilli; order Lactobacillales; family Streptococcaceae; genus Streptococcus; species Streptococcus sp. 27098_8_148. Next base: position 61,089 of record NZ_JAPVYY010000006.1, read on the forward strand.
TATCTGCTAGGCTAGGAACCAGTTCGGCACACAGGGCTTGATAGATTTTTGGCTTGAGGATGGCTTCCTGGGCCATAATCCCCCCTCCAAGAACGATGACCTCTGGATTGACCACATAAACGATATTGGCCAGTCCTTTGCCAAGGTAGGTCACCATTCGATCAATTCCAGCCATACAGATCTTATCTCCTTCTGTTGCCTGCTTAAAGATCCGGCGGCCATTCCACTGTTCCACAGGATCACCGTGATGTTCTGCCACATACTCGACCAAAGCCGTCGTTGAAGCTAGATCCTGAAAGGCACCATCTGGCAAATGAAGATAGCCAACCTCACAGGCTGAATTGCTAAAGCCATGAAAGACCTGACCATCGAGCAAGAGGCAACCGCCGATCCCTGTCCCAATCGTCAGACAAACAGCATTGTTCGATCCTTTTGCATGGCCTGTGGTGACCTCTGCGAGACCGGCACAGTTAACATCATTTTCAATCTCGCAAGGGATCTGAAAGGTCTCTTCGATTTCCTTTTTGAATTGGGTGCCTGCATAGTTGGGAATTTGTGGGCCGGCATAAAAGATTTCTCCCTTATCAGGATCTACCATTCCGGCCGAAGAAATCGCCACCCCTGCCAAGGGATGCTTCTTCAAATAACGGGCTACGATTTCCTTTGTTGTGTTAAGAATGTGAGGTCCTCCTTTTTGAGCCTCCGTTGGCATTTCATGGGTCTCTTGGAGTTGCCCTTTTGCATCGGCTAAACCATACTTGATACTGGTCCCTCCGATATCAATTACAACATATGGATTCATCTAGACCTCCTTTGATCAAAGGAATCTGGCTTTTGTGTCCTGAATGAGTTGAGCAGCACGTTGGATCACTTCTTGATCCGCTTCTACTACTGGCGTCAAAGGGGAGCGAACAGATCCCAAGTCCAAACCTTCATTGATGCGCAAAACCGCTTTGATGACCGCATACATATTGCCATGAGCAGACGTCAAGACTCCGATAATGTCATTGATAGCAAACTGCAAGGCACGCGCAGTCTCTAAGTCTTTCTCAGCAATCAGCTGATTGAGCTTCAAGAAGAGCTCTGGCATCGCACCATAGGTACCACCGATCCCTGCATGTGCTCCCATGAGACGGCCACCTAAGAATTGTTCATCTGGGCCGTTAAAGACAATGTGGTCGTCGCCTCCTAAAGAAGCAAAGGTTTGAATGTCCTGAACAGGCATCGAAGAATTTTTCACCCCAATCACCCGTGGATTTTTCAACATTTCCTTGTAAAGACTCGGTGTCAAAGCGACCCCTGCCAATTGCGGGATATTGTAGATGACAAAGTCTGTATTGGGTGCGGCTGCACTGATTTCATTCCAGTAGTGGGCAACACTGTATTCTGGCAAGCGGAAATAGATCGGCGGAATGGCCGCAATGGCATCCACTCCTAGTTCTTCTGCATGTCGTGCCAATTCCACGCTATCCTTGGTGTTGTTGCAGGCTACGTGAGCAATGATGGTCAATTTTCCTTTAGCTACTGCCATCACTTCTTCTAGAATCAGCTTGCGATCGGCCACGCTCTGGTAAATACATTCGCCAGAGGATCCGTTGACATACAAGCCCTGCACACCTTTCGCGATAAAATATTCTACCAGCGCACGTACCCGCTCCGGGCTAATTTCTCCTTGGTCATCATAGCAGGCGTAAAAAGCGGGGATGACTCCTTCATATTTTTTTAAATCTGACATTTTTTCTCCTTTTGTCGTATCAGTAATATTATTAACCCATGATCTCTGATAATTTAACTTTTCGGTCCTCATTAATGGAACGAGTACAAGCATCAGCAGACGCAATCGCTTCTAACGCCGCTTCTCCGGTTAATAGTTTTTCAAATTCTTTTGATACAGGAGCACCATTCATTATGTCATGAAGGTATTTCATTTCTTTATCAATAACAGAAGATAGCCACAATGGAGTTCGTTTCCCTGGTTTACCATAGGCAATAGCACCATCCATCTCCGTGCTATGATAAATTCTTGTACGGTCATCATCTTCTTCCTGAGATTCATGAATTAAGAAATATGATTCTTTTCCATCTACTTTCAGAGTACCTTTACAATTAAATAGGTCTAATTTTATAGCACCCTTCGTTCCCTGAATCAAGACATAGTGTTCTCCCCAACGATAGGCAGAACCCCATTCAAGCAAGGCAAATCGCTTGCCAGGGAATTCCATATTGACAAAAATCATGTCATCTTCATCACCAAAGTTTTCTCCTTGGTGAGCTACATTTCCACCTGTCATCGTAACTGTTTCAGGAATACCTCCCATTAAAAATTGAACGCAATCCAACTCATGGATATGGTGGTAAAGATGGCCCCCTGATTTTTCACGAATTTTTTTCCATGAAATGGATGGTTGTTGTTCTTCCCAGCCATTTCTCGCTGTATGACAGTATAAAACGTCCCCAATAACCCCTTGATTAATCAATTCTTTAGCATGATGGACACCATTAAAGAAATTCATAATGTGACCAGCCATGAAAATCACACCATTTTCTTTACATGTTTCTACCATCTCTTTACAATCTTCATATGATAAAGCAATCGGTTTTTCACAAAATACATTTTTTCCATTCTGAGCAGCTTTAATCACGGGTTCTTTATGCAAATTATTAGGGGAAGCCACGATCACACAATCCACATCGTCACTTTGAACCAATTCATCTAGTGACGAAGCCACTCGTGCTCCTAATTCTTCTGCTACAGCTTCTGCATTTTCTGGATCATACACAACTGTAATTACTGCACCATCATTTTTTTTCATATATCTTGCTAATTCAGCACCAAAGTATCCTGTGCCGACAACACCATAATTTACAACCATTGTTTTTCTCCTATTCCTATTTTTACTATTTTACGGATCCTTCAGAAAGACCACTTGCGATTTTATTTTGGATAATTGAGAAGAAGATAATTGAAGGCAATACTACAATTACAGATGCCGCCATCATATCTCCCCAATCCAGTATTTCCGAACCATTTAATGAACGCAAAGCCACTGCAACAGTCATCTTACTTGTATCATTGATCAGGATCAATGCATAAAGAAATTCATTCCAGGCATTGATAAAGGTATAGATCGCTGTAGCAACAATTCCTGGTGCTACAATTGGTAATACCACTTTATAGAAGGTGACAAATTTATTCGCACCATCTATTTTTGCTGCTTCCTCGATTCCAATTGGAACTGTTTGAAAGAACCCTACTAACAACCACACTGCATAAGGAACACTAAATGAAAGATAAACAATCATTAAACCAATTAAACTATTGGTCAATCCAACTTTTGCAATGGCGATCGAATAAGGAATTGCCAATAAAATCGGAGGGAAGATATAGGTAATTACAAGCAACCGGGACATAATCGCCCCTAATTTTGGAAAGAATCGAACAATACCATAAGCAGCCATTGCAGAAATGATAATAGCGATAACTGTTGTCGTTAATGCGATTAACAAGCTATTTTTTATATTATTTATAAAATGTAGATCATTAATGACATGCGTAAAATAATCTAGAGTAAACTGTTTAGGCCAAAATCTTGTTGGAAATTGGGTTAATTCTCCTTTTCCTTTCACAGAAGATAGGAGGATCCAAACTAAAGGAAAAATTGCGATAATAGTTGAAATAACTAAAACAACATGTGACCCAATATCAAGGAGTACATTTGTTCTTCTCTTCATCATTTTCTACCCTCCTTCTCCCATTTACTAATTACTCCAAAGTAAATGAAACATACTGCCAATAAGAAAATAAATAGCAAGACTGTTACCGCTGAGGCACGCCCAAGGAGTTTTGTTCCCCATCCGAGATTATATGCAAATATTGGCAATGTTGTTGTTGCGTTTGAAGGGCCTCCACCTGTAATCAGATAGATAATATCAAAGTTATTAAAGATCCATACTGTTCTAAGTACAACAAGTAATCCGACTACTACTTTAATATGAGGTAAAATTACAAATCGAAAAACTTGCCAACTGGAGGCTCCATCAATCCTAGCCGCTTCAAACTGTTCCTCCGGAACCGTTTGTAAGGCAGATAGAACATTGACCATGATCATAGGGGCACCAAACCAAATATTAATAAACACTAAACAGATGAAAGCCCACGTACTTTCTGTCAAAAATCCAGGGACGTGATTCATCAGTCCTAATTTCACAATCAAGTTAGGTAGATAACCATATACTCCATTTAAGATCCATTGCCAAGAAAAGGCAATGACAATAGTTGGGAACGCCCAAGGAACAATCAACAATGTCCTATATAACTTCTTAAAACGTCTAACTCTATGCAATGCAAGTGCTAATACAAAACCAACAAGCACTTGTCCCACAAGAGAAAAGACTGTCCATTTAAGGGAGTTGAAGAAGGCATTGTAGAAATTAGGATCCGATAAAACTGCTTTATAATTTGCTAATCCTACAAATTTATACCGCGGCATGATCAAATGTTTGTTTGTAAAGCTAAAATAAATGCTGGAGAAAAATGGGTAAACAAATAATAGTCCAACAATGATAATAGCAGGTAACACAAACACCCATCGAGTCAAATTTCTATTTTTGACCATATGCTTTTTCCTCTCTAAAAACAGAGGCTACATTATTGTAGCCTCTGCTATTATTATTTAACATCAACTGCTACAGTTTCGAATAAATCGTTCAATTGTTTTTCTGCATCCTTAGCAGCCTCCATTGGATCTTTACCATTTGTAATAATATCTTGGAACATTTGTTCAATGATATGTTGGTTTGTTAACATTCCAGCTTGAACACTTGGACCATTTTCATATCCAATAGCTGTACCTTTTTCTGCTGCTTTTGTAATAACTTCTTCTGCATGTTGGAATTTCTTGCGAACGTCATTATCTTTATAGGCTGGATCATCACTAATTCCTTTGATGGCAGGCAACATTCCAACAGGAGTTGAATCTAAGAAGCTAATATAATCTTTCTTTTCATACAAAGATTCTAAGAATGCTTTCGCTACTTCTGGATGTTTGGAATTCTTCCAAACTACCAATGGAATATTAGAAGTTTCAATACCATAATCTTTATCTGATTCTTTTACTTTTGGAATCGGATAGGCGTCAATTGCATCAATCAATTGAGGGCTATTTGCTTGAATACCACCTACATGGAAACCTGAGTTAAAGTCAAAGGCTGTCTTTCCTTGATAGAACAAAGTAGCTTGCTGCAAGACATTAAAGTTCAATGAATCTTTAGGAGAAAATTCCTTGTACATCTTCACCCAATATTTAATTCCATCTTGGGCCAGCTTGCTTGTCAAGTTAGCTTTCAAATCTTTTGTCAACAGACTTCCGCCACCGCTTCGTACGTAGAAATTTAAGAAGCGTGTACCCATCAGGTCATTTGTCCCAAAAGGAACAGACAATCCATAAACTCCATTTTCTTTTAATTTTTTTGAAGCTTCATACAACTGGTCCCATGTTTTTGGAACTTCAATATTATATTGTTTCAATAAATCAGTGCGAACCCACATGACTTGAGCATGTGAATACAAAGGAACAGAATAAAAATTGCCATCAACCTTCGCTTCATCTAATGCTGTTTTATTAAATTTATCTTCTCCGATTTTCTTAACGGTATCATTCAATGGAACTAAGGCATCTGAATTTACCATTTCCATAACTTGGTTTGGCAAAGCTGTACTAATATCTGGAACATTGCCATTTGCTAATCCAGTCGTCCATTTTGTATAGAAGTCATTCCATGAAAATGTCTCAATCTTGATTTTAACTTTTGGATGCTTCTTCATGAACTCATCAGCTGATTTTTGAATACTTTCTAACCGAGGCCCCTGAGTAAATGAGTGCCACATTACAATTTCACCAGATAATTCTCCAGTTTTATTACTTCCTTCTGCATCATTTTTTGAAGATGAACATGCAGTGACAAACAATGCGAATAACGCGAGAACCAAAGCGAAAAGAATTTTCTTACTATTTTTCATTGTTTTCCTCTTTCTGTTTTAAATACAAAATATGTAATCAGCGCTTTGAAGACTTAACTTCTCCGAAAAAACTAACTATATTGCCTATCTCCTCCATTTTCTATTTAAGACATCTAATCAATCGCAATTTTGAATAAATATTTTCTGACTGTTTCTTCCTGACCTGAATAACCATTTGGTTGGTGAGGTTCACCAGGGAAGAAGACTGCAAAATTATGATAGCCCAAATGAAGTGGATAGAATTTCTCACAATGAACAAAGCCAATATCACTTGCTTCATCAAATGGAATAGCTTCATCTAGGATACGGGAACCGTAGCTAGAGAATTCATGCCCTTCAACTAATAAATGAAGGTCGGCATAACGGCGATGATGTTCAAAGCGATTATTTTCATCTTTGTTAAGGGTGTTTTCTTGAACAACGAGAAAGACCTTGTCACCGTCGATATCATATCTCCCTAGCTCAAAAGAATCTTTCCGGTGTTCATAGAGAAAATCAATCGCTTGATCCAGATTAGGATGAATCCCTTTGTACAATTTTATGTTTGTTAAATCATCAAATATCATCTATTTCTCCTTTAACACTAGATTTATGTTACAGAAAGTTAAGCAAATATGACTTCCTTCTTGAAATCTACATCGTTATCCCTTCACTGAAACATTCTCATTAAATGAATTCGACTACTCTCTATTGGGTCTCCTCCTCCTTCAATCTACTGTTTTGTTTTCTCATTTTAAGGCTGCGACAAAGCGCTCGGTGATCTCTTTTGGTCGGGTAATGGCGCCGCCTACAACGATCCCACGAACCCCAAGATCATGGATTTTCTTGGCCTGATCAGGATAGTGGATCTTGCCTTCTGCGATGACATCCACTCCTGCTTGACAGAGGCTATGGATCAGTTCAAAATCTGGCCCATCAACCTTCGGACTGTAGTCCGTATAGCCCGAAAGGGTCGTTCCGACAAAGTCTACTCCCGCTTCGACTGCTGTCAATCCTTCTTCCAGAGTAGAGGTATCAGCCATCAAGAGTTGGTCTGGATATTTCTCTTTGACTTGATGGATAAAATCACTAATCGAAAGACCATCATGACGGGGACGTTTGGTACAATCAAGAGCAATGACTGCGATATCCAAAGCTGCCAGCTCATCGACTTCTTTCATAGTAGCCGTGATAAATGGTTCTTCAGGTGGGTAATCACGTTTGATAATCCCAATAATTGGTAACTTGGTCACTTCCTTGATTTCCTTGATATCCCGGACACTATTGGCTCGGATTCCGACAGCTCCACCCTGTTCAGCCGCTTTGACCAAGAGAGGAATGACTCCTCCTGCTTCTGTATAGAGCGGTTCATGAGGGAGAGCTTGACAAGAAACAATGATGCCGTCTTTGATTTGTTCAATCAGTTCATCTTTTGTAATCTTTGACATAACTCCTTCTCCTTTGATAATAAGGCAACTCGAGTACTTGTAAATTGATTATAATCTATTTTTAAAGCGCTTACAATATTAATCGTGCAATTGGATTATAGTTTCACATTTTAGGGAAAAATAAAAAGATCTCTGAAACTAGTTTCAGAGATCTAGGACATGGTGATTCCCTAAGCCATCTTTTGAGTCGCTTTTTCCTTTACAACAAATACAAAGCCGATAGAGCCAACGACAGCTCCAAGCAAGATCCAATAGGCCATATCTGATGACGCAATTGGGCCTGCCAAGAGACCTGCTAATAAAAAGAGATCGATATAGAGTCTGATATCCCGATAGAAGGTCCAATTGAAATGGTAGCTACCTTCCGTGTACTTCCGTGTCGATACAGGCGGTTGAAAGACCTGCAACAGAATCAAAATCCCAACAAAAGCAAGATAAGCGAGGCTAACTACCGAAAGCGGAGCCCGCATCGTCAAAGCTACAGCCGCTAAAAGCAAGACCAAGATCCAGAAATGAAAGTCCAACCAGAATTCACGATGGTAACGAAAGCCCTTCATAAGATCACACCTTTCTATCCATATAATCGTTTTCTACACTTATATTATAAGACAAAGAAATTTTTTTGCAAGGAGAAATCGGTTAGCTGGAACTGAAAATAGGACCAGAATATCTCTGGCCCTACTAAAAAAACTATGAACAAAGAGTAATGAGCACATCATTCACTGATGTCATTTTCGATAATAACCTTGAGTGCATTGTTTTCACCCGCATGTTTAAAGACATCATAGGCCTTTTCGACTTCTGAGAGTTTGAAGTGGTGGGTAATGAGCTTGGTTGCATCGATCTTACCAGATTTTAGGACATTGAGCAACATTTCAGTGGTGTTGGCATTGACGAGACCGGTGTTGAGGGTAATGTTCTTGATCCACAATTCGTCCAAATTGAAGCTAACTGGTTTTCCGTGAACACCGACATTGGCGATGTGACCGCCGACAGAGATGACGTTTTGGCAGACATCAAAGGTAGCAGGATAGCCCACACATTCCATGGAGATATCGACACCACGACCTTCGGTCACTTCATTGATAAAGGCCTTGATTTCAGCGATATCGCTGGAGCAGATGGTGTGAGTTGCTCCAAATTTCTTAGCCGCTTCAAGACGAGATTCAGACAAGTCCACCATGATAATCGTAGCTGGTGAGAAGAACTGCACAGTCAAGAGAGCTGCAAGACCGATCGGACCAGCTCCAACGATACAGACATTGTCCCCAGGTTTTACATGAGATGGGAGGACCCCGATTTCATAAGAGGTTGGGAGAATATCTGAGAGCATGACCAAGGCTTCGTCATCCACAGTTTCAGGCGCATGATAAAGACTACCATCCGCATGTGGAATGTGGACATACTCTGCTTGGGTTCCGTTGATCAAGTGACCCAAAATCCAACCACCATCTTCACAGTGAGAAGGCAAATTACGTTTACAGTAGTAGCAGGTATTACAAGCTGTGACACAAGAGATGATGACCTTGTCGCCTACCTTGAAGTTATTCACTGCATCGCCGACTTCTTCGACGATCCCGATTCCTTCGTGGCCTAAAATCGTGCCTTCTTTACAAGCTGGCACATCTCCTCCTAGGATGTGAAGGTCTGTCCCACAGATGGTTGTCTTCAAGACACGCACAATGGCATCCGTTGGATTTTTGATCACTGGTTTTGGTTGATCCAGCAGTTGCAGATTGCCTGCAGATACATAAGTTGCAGCTTTCATAAGCGACTCCTTTTCTTTGTTGGTTTGATAAAACCATTTTATTTTCGTTTCTTTGTGAATATTATAACATATTAAGTAAACGCTTACAAGATTTTATGAGCACATTTTTAAAAGTTTTTTGAGCAAACAAAAACATTCCTCTTATCTCTACCAGAGGAATGTTTCAATCACCTTGTTCTAATTGTTGGCGCTGCTTATAGTACTCTTGCTGCTCGCGCTCACGTTCTTCTTCTAAACGCTCTTCATAGCGCTTTAGTTCTGCCTCAAACTCTTCTTGCAAGGCAAATAAACGCTCCAAGCCACTTTGAGCCTCCGCACTTGGGGCTTGAAAATGCAGGGCACTCAGCCAGTCTACTAAATTTTCTGTATGTTGGCGGACATCCATACGCATATCCGCATAATCCCACTCCAACTCGCTAAGTTTCTGGTTGAAGCGGTAATGTCGATCTTCTAGTTGTTCTAATTCACTATTTCCTGAATGGTACATCACATACCTCCTTTAATCGGACTCAATAAAATCGGCTTTTTCACTGATTTCAGTGCTGCTTCTGCCGCGTCCGCTGCTCCTCCTGTAAATCCATCTTTCAAATCATTAACTAGAGTTGTTGTAGCAAAAGAGCGCATTTTTTCGGATTGACCGCTCAAAGTCACCTGCAAACTCATCCCTTCCAACATCATCAAGGCTTTTTGCGTTGCAATCAAACTCCGAATTGCAATCCGCTCTTGCTCCTTTTTAATCTCTCGATGGAGCTCCTCAATTCGTTCTCTATCCTCTCCCAGGATCTCTAACATCTTTTTCTCCTACTTATGAAAATCAAAGGCCACTGCTTGTCCCTTATCCAAGTTCACCAATTGGGCTGATGCAGCTTCCAGTTGGCCTGCCAAATCTGACAGACGTGTCGAGTAGACCTTTGCTTGGGCCAGGTTTTCCGCCTCGACCGCTTGGTCCCAGCAAGTATCCATGGAGAACTCTCCTAATAATTGCTCCACTTCTGCATCTGTTAAAAATTGAGCCATGCTGTGGGCCATTTGAGACACCTCAGCAACCTTATGGGAAACCGTCTCCTTGGCCACTTCTAGCTGATCTTTGAGCTCGGCCTCAAAGACCGTCGCTTGCGCTGAAGCATTTTGCGCTACTGCCAGTACCAATTCCTCTCGTAATTGAATGGTCTGGGTACCAGATGCTCCTGCCAATTGCTGATGGAGACTCGGAATGCTGGGCCTTTCCTGCCCATACATGGAGACCACCGAAGCAGATGATGGCTGATTTTCTGAAGCGGACGTTGCCCGATCTCGTTGGGGCATTTCAATAATTTTCTGGGCCTGATCTTGCACTTCACCTTCTAACTCCATTTGAGATGGCCTCCTTTCTTGGATTTGTTTTTTCGTTTCCTATAACTGAAAAAGGATCCTAACCCTTCAGCTACAAGCAGATTCACACACTATAGGGTATCATAAATTAGCCCGGAATGCTATAAAAATAACACAATTTCTGAAAAAAAGTCTAATTTTTATGAAAAACGGTTCGGAGGTCTGAAAAGCAAAAAAAGACAGGCAATCCCTCAGCTCCCTTTTTTCGATCGAAACCTGAAAAGGCCATCAAAAATCCCCCGCTCTTTTGAACGAGGGATAGCTGATAAACATCAGTTGTTCGTTGGCGTCTTATTTACGACGTCCTGGACGTTCCTTGTAACCATAGTAAGCATCTTCGATGATTTCTTGCATATGGTCTACCATTGGAAGACGTGGGTTAGCTGGTGAACATTGATCTTCGTAAGCAAGGAAGGCCAATTCACGAGAATGTTTCTTCCATTCTTTTTCATCAACCCCTTGTGCTTTGAAGTTCATTTCAATACCACAGCGTTCACCAAGTTCGTACACAGCTTTTGCGTAAGCATCAACGGCTTCTTCTGGTGTAGAGCATGGAAGTCCTAACATACGAGCGATATCTTGGTATTTTTCATCTGCACGGTAGTAGTTGTACTTAGGCCATGTAGCTGTCTTGGCTGGGCGTGTACCGTTGTAGCGGATAACGTACGGAAGCAAGATCGCATTGGTCCGTCCGTGGATGGTATGGAATTGCGCACCGATCTTGTGGGCCATTGAGTGAGAAATACCGAGGAAGGCATTGGCGAAGGCCATACCTGCAATAGTTGACGCATTGTGCATCTTTTCGCGTGAATGGAAGTCCGCATTCTTCACTGAGCTTTCCAAGTTTTCAAAGACAAGTTTAATAGCTTGAAGGGCAAGACCATCTGTGAAGTCGCTAGCCATTTGTGATACGTAAGCTTCTGTCGCGTGCGTCAAGACGTCCATACCAGTGTCTGCTGCAACAGATCCAGGAACTGTCAATACCAAGGCAGGGTCTACGATGGCTACTGTTGGAGTCAATGAGTAGTCTGCGATTGGGTATTTACGGTTGTTTGCTTTATCAGAAATAACGGCAAATGGAGTTACTTCAGATCCTGTACCAGATGTTGTTGGGATGGCGATGAATTTAGTCTTCTTACCAAGCAATGGGAACTTGAAGGCACGTTTACGGATATCCATGAATTTTTGAACCAAGTCACGGAAGTCCACTTCTGGTTGTTCGTAGAAGAGCCACATAACTTTGGCCGCATCCATTGGTGACCCACCACCGAGAGCAATGATCGTATCTGGTTTGAAGGCACGCATGATCTCTGTACCACGTTCAACAGTTGTGATATCTGGATCTGGTTCTACGTCTGCAAAGATTTGGTAAACCACCTTGTTGCGACGAAGGTCAAGCTGTTCGATGATACGATCAAGGAAACCAAGCTCTACCATAGCGTGGTCTGTAACGATCATGACACGTTCAACGTCACGACATTTTTGTAAGTATTCAATTGAATCACGTTCAAAGTATGTTTTTGAAGGAAGTTTCATCCATTGCATGTTATTTCTCCGGCGTCCGACTTTTTTAATATTCAAGAGGTTGATGGCACTAACGTTGTCCCCAACAGAGTTGCGTCCGTAAGAACCACATCCAAGTGTCAATGATGGCAAGAAGGCATTGTAAACATCCCCGATACCACCGAAAGTCGAAGGAGAGTTGCAGATCACACGAATGGCTTTAACTGCTTTACCAAATTCTTTGGTCAATTCTTCATCAGCAGTATGGATGGCTGCTGAGTGGCCAAGACCGTTGAATTCAACCATTTGGCGAGCTTTGTTAATTCCGTCTTCACGGCTTTCAGATTTCAAAACAGCGATAACTGGTGACAATTTTTCACGAGTCAACGGTTCTTTTTCACCAACTTCTTTACATTCTGCAGCAAGGATATTGGTTCCTTCTGGGACTGAGAAGCCAGCTTGTTCAGCGATCCATGCTGCTGGTTTCCCAACGATGTCCGCATTCAACTTCGCACCCGCACAGTTTTTGCTGTTAGCTTTTACGCCGAAGCAGAACTCTTCAAGAAGGGCTTTTTCTTTTTTGTTGACAAAGTAAGTATGGTAAGATTTGAATTCTTCAACAAACTCATCGTAGATTTCTTTATCGATGATAACCGCTTGTTCAGACGCACAGACCATACCATTGTCAAATGATTTAGACATGACGATATCGTGTGCTGCTTGGCGGATATTGGCTGATTTTTCAACGTAAGCAGGAACGTTTCCGGCACCTACCCCAAGAGCTGGTTTTCCACAAGAATAAGCGGCTTTTACCATGGCGTTACCACCGGTCGCAAGGATGGTCGCAACTCCTTCATGGTTCATAAGGGCACTAGTTGCTTCCATAGAAGGTTGGGTAATCCATTGCACACAGTTCTCAGGTGCTCCAGCTGCAATTGCCGCATCGCGTACGATTTGTGCCGCATGAGCAGATGATTCTTGAGCAGATGGGTGGAAGGCAAAGACGATAGGGTTCCGTGTTTTCAATGAAATCAAGGCTTTAAAGATTGCTGTTGAAGTTGGGTTGGTTGTAGGTGTGATCCCGCAGACAACTCCGACTGGCTCAGCAATAAGGGTCAAACCAGTGACGTCATCTTCTGAAATGACACCAACTGTTTTCGTGTGACGCATGTTATTTACTACGTGTTCACAAGCGAACAAGTTCTTAGTCGCCTTGTCTTCAAAGACTCCACGACCAGTTTCTTCATAGGCATGAAGAGCGAGCTCACCGTGAGCGTCAAGAGCCGCTACAGATGCTTTCGCCACAATGTAGTCCACTTGCTCCTGATTCAATTTGCGCATCTCTTCAAGCGCCACCAGCGCTTTTTGCACCAACTCGTCTACGTGTTTTTCAGCAGCGAGTTTCTTTTCTTCAGGTGAGAGAGTTTTTTTATCAGCCATTTGATGCTTTCCTCCAATATTTGAAACCCTTATCCTTTTCTAGAACTTTTTCATGTTTTCGGAAATTTTCAAGAATAGTGTAAGAAATTTCGATTTGTTAATTATTTCACAATATAATTGTACTCTATTTTGAGATTTTTGTAAACACTTCCAAGCAACTTTCACAAAGAATTTTTCGAAGTTTGTGAAAACTTTATCAATCGTATTGCTGTGAAAGCAATTCTTTAGCAAAATTGTGAAGAAATAATTAAAAAATTTTTTTCTTCACAAAGTGATATTTTCAATTGATTTTTGTAAGCGTTTTCTTAATCTTACTAAAAAAAGCAGCTTTTTACAAGTAAAAAGTTGCTTTTTGTTTTATTTTGTTAGGATTTGTTTTGTTTCAGTTTCAGAGAAGCATTGTTACTTCTTGACCGGACCCTTTTCGGCCTTATCAAGGGCTTCTTTGACTGTTTGAGCATAGAGTTCCCCACCATTGGTTTCCATATTGAAGTGAACAGAGTCTGTTCCCACCCAAATGTTTGGATTTTCAATTGCTACTTGGTACCAGTCCGCAATGGTGATAAAGTCGTATTTCTTAGCTAGTTCCAACTCATAAAGACGCGTTTGAACCGATTCACTGGACTGATCGTTGGCATAGCGCCCATCATATGGTGTCACAAGGATCAAGCGACGGCCTTTTGGAAGTTTCTCAACATACTGATCCAGCAATTCTTTGTAGTTGCTTACAGTATTGGTTCCTAGGGCAATGACCACATTTTTTAGGAGAACTTTATTGGAGATATCGGTCTCAAAGACCTTCATTCCATTTTCCAACTGACGGCTCACCACTGCATCGATCTGGATGCCCGGGATCGCTTTGGTTAGGTAGTCCTGCGCTCGCAAGTTAACGGAATCACCGATCATGGTCACACCATTTGAGACGTTATAGTCTGTTGCAGTCGCATTGTCCACCTGCGTCCGCGTAACCTGCATTTTGCTATCTGCTTGATTGAGCCCACTCACTACCAAACTCTCATCAAAAGCTCCAACGGTTGGTGCAAAGGCGGAGATTCCGACCATCAAGAGAGCCAGAGGAATCATGAGGTAAAAGATCGGCTTGGTCAAAAAACTGAGATCCATCTTCATACCAAAGACCCGAGGTTCCTTGCCTGCAATGGTTGGCTCCAAAATATAGAAGGACAGAGCCGTTAGAATCAAGGAAACGATCGTCGTCACAAGGGCTGCCATCATATTTCCCAAATGTTGAGAGAAGATGATAAAGAAAGGCCAGTGGAAAAGATAGACACCATAACTGGTATCTGCCAAGAAATTGAGGATGGCTGGTTCTTTTTTATCTGGCGTCTTTTCGTGGAGAATACGGGCCGACAGAATCATGGCACAAGCTGCGATTGTCGCTGCTAAAAAGCCAAACAGATAGGTCCACAAGCTATCAAATGGCAAGAAAAGACTGAGCACAAACAAGAAGGCAAAGCTTCCACCCAAGACCGATAAGGTCTTTTTCATGCTCCAAGACTGCACCAGCTTTGTAAAGTTAGGGCTGACATTGGCAATCCCTGTCACCGTTGCTAGGCATGATCCCGCAAAGAAGGGGAAGATGTGAGTGAAGCTAGAAAAATAGATAGTAGAGAAATTAGCTGTCAGAAAGGCGCGGATGAACATGGACAAGAAGGTGAAGAGAAAGAGCCCGCTGGATGCCAGGAAGAGCATGCCTCGGTACTTTCCAACCGTCTTAGCCCGCTTAGCCAAGAACCATGCCAAAAGTGCCCATAGCACATAGTAATGCACTTCTAGAGCCAAACTCCAGGTATGAAGGAAGAGATGTGGAATGAAGTTGCTTTCGTAACTACCACCCGTTGCCATCTCAAAGAAATTGGTCACAAAACCGAAGACCGCCGCAATCTGAGTCCCAATACCAGCCACGTAGTCCCGTTGGACCATAAAGGTAAAGGGCATCACGACCAAGACCATAAAGACAAGGGGTGGTACGATCCGGTAAAAGCGCCGTTTCAAGAATGCCAGGTAGTCGATTCCTTGCTTGCGCGCAAATTCATCGATCAAGAGCGCTGTAATCAAAAATCCTGAGAAGGTGAAGAAAATATCTACCCCAATGAAGCCTCCAGGAAAGGCTTTTTGGAAGAAATGGTAAAGCAATACCAATAAGAGTCCTGTAACACGGACTAGTGAAAACCATTTAATGCGCATTTTGATAAATCCCCTGCTTGAATGTTCCTTTGTATACGACGTTGGCTTCTGTGGTTAAGGTGCCTTTGCCCTCCGGCTGGCCGTTAACAAACTGCCCTTCATAGGTCCAACCATCCTTGGACTTAAACTTACCATAGCCGCTAAAAGAGCCGTTGACGAGATTACCTGTATAGGTATCCCCATTTTTAAAGGTGACAGTTCCCTTGCCATTCATCTTGCCACGGACCAGACTTCCGTCGTAACGGATCGCCCCCTTGTCCAAGGTCAAGACACCCTGACCTGGAATGGCCGAAAAGAAAACCATCAAAGCAGATAAGACAATCACTACCAATGCTGCTATTTCTAAATTTTTTCGCGTCAGATAGACCTTATAGGTCTCATAAAATTCTTTCATATTCTGTATTCTCTCACATATCAAACTCTTAAGAAGTTGCTAGCTGATCCAACCAGGCCTTACAGCCAGTCAGAACTCTAGAATAGGTCTCTTCAAAATCACCGGTATACCATGGATCTGGCACACTTTCAGCAGCAAACAGATGAATCTTGTGCTCTGTCCCTGCAGGAGCCATTTGCTTCAGATCTGCTACATTGTTTTCGTCCATCCCTAAGATCAAATCAAAATTGTAAAAATCCTCTTCTTTGATCTGTAAAGAAGTCTTGGCTGGATCATACGGGACCTGGTGTTGTTGAAAGATTTTCTGGGTTCCCCTATGGATGGGATTGCCATGTTCCCAGCTAGAAGTGGCCCGGCTTTCAATCTCATACTGATCCGTCAAGCCCTTCATGACAAACTCTGCCATAGGGCTCCGACAAATATTTCCTAAGCAGACAAAGACGATTTTTTTCATGATTCCACCTAACTCCTTGTTCGGACTGCCCAACCTAGCTGAGCTCTTGGCTTTCCACTATGGAAAACCAGCATACTATTACCATTATAACAAAAATGTGACAGAAAGATGACAAAGGGACTCCATCATTTTAAAGAAAAATCAGATTCCTTTTTCAAATCTGATCTGTTTCTCTATTTTGGAAAACGAACCTCTAATGGAGGCCATTTACTCTGCCAATCCTTCTTTTTCATCCGCTCTGTATAAACCGCTAAACGCTCGGGGCTGGCTAAAAAATGTGGAGTCGGCTGAACGATGAAGTCTTCGATATCCTTTGTCCCATAAGGGAGAAAGAGCTCTAGCTGACCCTCTTTCCTTAAGCGAACCGCAAGAGCCGTACACTGCTCGGGGTATTTGGAAACCGCATCACAGGCACTATGATATGGAGCCGTCCCCGGGCTATGCTGGTGCATGTAGACTTGATTTTTCACTTCCCAAGCGTACTGGGGATAGGTCTTCTTTAATTCCTGCTCGATCTGGAGAGTCTCCTCATAGCTGATCTCAGGGTCATAAAAGACCAGATCCATATCGGTCGTCGCATCAAACCCTGGTTTTCCAGAGAGCTGGTTCCAGATGAAATTTCGCACCGCGCCCGCTGCTAACCAGGCATCTGCCAAGTCGAGATCTCGAATAATGGCCAAGACAGTCATCATCTCCGGATCCGCTTGGATCTGTTCTACTATCACTTCTTCCGTCAGCATCTTCTTTTAGTCTCCATTGTAGGGATATCCCAGGTGTTCATAGGCCTTGCGGGTCGCCACGCGCCCTGTTCGGGTCCGCATGATAAAGCCTTTTTGAATCAAGTAAGGCTCATACATGTCCTCAACAGTCTCTCGCTCTTCAGCAATATTGACCGATAGAGTCCCAAGCCCGACCGGGCCACCGCCGTACATTTCAATCATGGTACGCAGGATCTTTTGATCGACATAGTCCAGTCCTTCATGGTCCACATCTAGCATAGAGAGAGCCTTGTCGGTAATGGTATCGTCAATCAAGCCGTCGCCCATAATCTGGGCAAAATCGCGCACCCGTTTGAGCAACCGGTTAGCAATCCGAGGGGTCCCACGACTACGAAGAGAAAGCTCTTCGGCAGCTTCGTGGGTAATTTCCATCTCAAAGATTTCGGCGGTCCGCTCGACAATCTCTGTCAAATCATCTTGCTCATAGTATTCCATGTGCCCCGTAATTCCAAAGCGAGCACGCAAGGGATTGGACAGCATACCAGCTCGCGTTGTCGCCCCAATCAAAGTGAAAGGAGGAAGGTCCAGATGGACACTCCGGCTGCTCTCCCCAGCGCCAATCATAATGTCGATGTAAAAATCTTCCATGGCGCTGTAAAGCACTTCTTCGACTGACATAGGAAGACGGTGGATCTCATCGATAAAGAGGACATCCCCCGGTTCTAGATCATTGAGGATAGCTACCAAGTCACCGGCCTTTTCAATGACAGGACCAGAAGTCTGCTTGAGATTGACGCCCAGTTCATTAGCGATGACAAAGGCCATGGTGGTTTTCCCAAGCCCCGGAGGGCCAAAAAGAAGGACATGATCCAGCGCCTCATCCCGAAGCTTAGCCGCCTCAATAAAGATTTTCAGCTGGTCCTTGACCTTATCTTGACCGATATATTCATGTAAATATTGCGGGCGCAACGTCCGTTCAACGGCCTCTTCATCGCCCATGATTTCATTGTCTAAAATTCTACTCATACAGTCTATTATAGCAAAAAATGATACCTTCGGTACCATAAATAGAATGTGTTTTTTAAAGATCCTGGTTCTCACTAGCGTTCGTTAGAATAAGTTGAATGGTTGCCCTCATCGCCAACCTTTCTTTTTATTATACAGTCCCTTCTTCTTCTATCGCTCACCATTTCACTTTATAATTATTTCCTTTAATGATAAAATTAAAGCAACAACGTTTAGGAGGTAAATTTATGTTTACTAAAACAAAGAAGATCCTTTTCGGTTTCTTGGCATTCTTTGCAGTGCTCCTTATTGCAGGATGTCAGTCTTCTCCATCGCAGTCTTCTAAAACAAATAAGTCTTCTCAAACAGATAAATCTCCTCAAACAATCAAAGCACCACAAGATCTTACAAAGGATCAACAAGGAACTTGGAAATGGACTGACCAACAAATGACCATTCAAAAAGTATTCCTAGCTTCTAATATCAAAAAACTTGCCGCTGTACTAATGCTTGATGACTTCGATAAGGTTAAGATGACGATGACCATTAAAGATAAAACCGTTGAATTGAAGTACCATTTTGATTACAGAAAACTGTATGAGGATCAAGCATTTGCAACAGGAGAGAACAAAGCGAATTATGAATCGTATTTAAAAAATAAAACTGCTGAATTTAAGAATTATATTCCAAATTTGAAACATACAAAGATTACTCTTGACGAACCTAATTATGCCTATGATTACTCTCTAACTGGAGAAATCGATACACAGAAACATACTATTACGTTCCCTGAAACACCTACATTTTTAAGTAGAATTGTTATGGGAACCACGTATAATTCACTTGTACCCATTACTTATACTTACACCGTTGAAGGTAAGCAAATAACACTTTATGCTGAAGGGAAAGATGAACAAAGTCATTTTAGAGTAATGCGTCTTCGTTTCAACTACGTAGGAGACAATCATTAGAAGGAGTGATCAATCATGAACAATATGAAAAAAAGTTCCCTATGGATGTTTTCCCTTCTTGCTCTTCTATTTGTATCAGGATGTGGGCAAAAACAACAGAAACAACAGCAACAACAAACAACAGCTGAGACTACAACAGTTGCAGAAACTACCACAGTAGCACCGACCCCAGTCTCACTCGAAGGAGACTGGAAAGCTGTAGATTTTAGAGATACAGTGGAACGTACTTTCTTAATTTATTATGGTGATGCTAATAGTCGATTAAAGGTTACTGAAGCCTTCCAAGATATCGTTCCGACTCTAAAAATTACAGGAACAGATGTAACTTATTCTTATAGTGCCGATATGAATAAGTATATTGATTTTTATGCTGAACAGAATAAAGATAAATACCCTACAAAAGAAGAAGCTACTGCCATCCTTCTAGGCGTAAGAGAAAAGAAATTTGGAACTTTTAAACATCAAACTGGAACGTTTGATAACAATACAAAAGTGTTAACTGCAACATTAAATGATGGGGTTTTAAACGAGAATGCAAAAACGATCGTATTCCCTGAAGTCCCAAACATCTTTGGAGTTCTACCTCTTTATATTAATTCTACAGACGTACCAATTACTTATCACTACGAATTGAATGGTGACATCCTTACAATTTACGCTGAAAAAACATTCGAAGAAACAGGAGCACATCTCGTTTATCCAATGAAATTCAAGAAAGTTTCAGATCCTAAAACTAATTAAATAGCTCACTGAGAGTGGGACAGAAATCGGTAATTCGTTAGAATTCGATTTCGTCGTCCCACCTCCGCACAGTTGAGTAGGGCTGTAAAAGCTGATGAAATCAGCGTAGTAGAGCCCACTCAACCACTGCGTCTTGCTCGACAATCCAAAAATAATTGAGAGGCTAGGACTTTTGTCCCAGCCTCTTTTGTGTGTAAAAAAAATAATTTAGGAGGCCTTGAGAATCTCATCTATTGGGTACTCTGCTACATACAATTTTCCCGTTTCTTATGTTGAATAATCGGTCAAGTTACAAAACAAAATTGCGATTCGTTTGAAAGCCCTTGCAAAACATTTATGTTGCACTTATAATATAAGCGTAATACAATAATCTATTTTAAGGAGGTCTAACGATGATTAGGCATCACAGAAAATTCATCCTTGCTTTACTTACCCTCTTCTTAGTATTTATCATTGCGGGGTGTAAGAATAACCAAGAAAAAGTCAATACGAATTTCTCTCAACAACAAAGTGAAACAATTGACGGCAAATGGCAATTAATCGATATTCGCAATGCCGTGCAAAAGTCGTTTCTCACGATCAATATGAGCCCATCAACATTCGGGACATTACTCAATCAGTTTGACACACTTGATTTCCGTTTGAAGATAGAAGACGGGAAAGCAGATGCATCGTATCAGTTCGATTTGAATAAATACGCAGAAACCCGTATGAAAATAGACCCTGGTATTCATCCTGACGAAAAAGAATTTAAAAAGTCCCTCTTCAAAATAATTGGATCGCTTTCAAACAAATATAAAGCTTCAACAGTTTCCTTGGATGAATCAACAGGAATCTTCTCCTACGACACGAAAGGAACTGTCGATAAATCGAATAAGACTGTCACGTTTAGCGAAGGGCTAGTTTTAATTTCAACTTTCCCACTCTCGAATCCACTAGCAGAAACATCTTACACATACTCACTCAAGAACGGACTACTCGTCTTAAGTGTAGATGTCAAAGGAGTAGAGGACGTACCTACTCACTTCGAGCTTCGTTTCAAACGCGTTGGCGCTACAAAAGAAAAGAAAAAACCTGTTTCGCTTGAAGGAAAATGGGAAGCTCTTAACTTCAGAGACACCGCTGAACGCGCTGCTGGGTATACGGATTACCTAGAAAGCAATAATAAACCAACACGTCTCTACTATGTCAAAGGCGCTGAAAATATCGTACCAACCTTGGACATTAAAGGAAACGGTGCTACATATGAATACACTGTAGATTACAAAGTATTTATCGATCCTTATTTACAGAACTTCTTTAAGGATACTAAAACAGACGATGCGACGAAACAAGTGTACTACAACTTCAACCTTCACTCGTATCAAACGAACTTTAGCACGTTGAAGCATCATCATTTCGACTTTGATATGAATCAATCCATTGTGAAGAGCGTATTAAAGGATATTACGATTGACACGACGAACCAAACTATCACGTTCCCAGAAACACCAAATATTCTTGGCCTCCTCTTGTATGGTGGAGAAAAAATTGAAGAGGCAGCAACTTATCAGTACTCAATTGACGGAGATATCTTGACATTGACATTGGAGAAGGTTCCAGCAGAAAAAGACATCAATGTTGATCATTATCCTATTCGCTATGAAATGAAATTCAAAAAAGTGTCTGACACAACGAGCGATTAGTCATTCCACTGCCCTTTGAGATTTTCTCAAGGGGCTTTTTTGTGTGCAAATAAATTAATTTAAGAGGCCTTGAGAATCTCATCTATTGGGTACTCTGCTACATACAATTTTCCGTTTCTTATGTTGAATAATCGGTCAAGTTACAGAACAAAATTGCGATTCGTTTGAAAGCCCTTGCAAAACATTTATGTTGCACGTATAATATAAGCGTAATACAATAATCTATTTTAAGGAGGTCTAGCGATGATTAGACGTTATAAAAAATTATTTTTAGCATTCGTTGCTCTGCTCTCAGTCTTCGTACTAGCTTCTTGTTCTCAAGAACAAAGCGGCTCTAAAAATGCCGCTAAAACAGAAACACCAAAAGTCGAAACGATTGATGGCGAATGGGAATTAGTCGATACTCTCGATGCTTTAACGGAATCCATCGGAGCCTATACCCTCCATGGAATCCACTTTGCACACTTGCTTGAATCTGTTAAAGACTTCAAAATGGAAATGAAGATTGAAAATAATACGGCAACGATTAAATACGACTATAACATTGATAACTTTATTAAAGCTTTCTCCACTGTCACAACAGAAGCTAAAGGTAAGACTGAAGAAGAATTCAAAAAAGTCATGTATAACTCTCATGAAAATTTCGCAGCCGACTTTAAGAAATACAAAGTCAGCATGAATAAAGATACAGGCGTATTTAGCTACGAAGCAACAGGTTCTATTGATCAAGATGCCAAAACAATGACCTTTGATGAAGGAATTACCGTAACGAACTCATTCTTCTTCTCATTCGGTGAAAATCGCGTTTCGCCAAACACATATCACTACGAACTAAAAGATGATATGCTTTATGTCACGATTGACGGAAAAGCGAAGAAAGATAATCTTCCCGTTCACTATGAACTACACTTCAAACGTAAAGGAAGCACTACTCAAAAAGACCCCGTTCCAATTGAAGGAAAATGGCAAGCCATCGACTTCCGACCAGCTCTTGAACGTAGCTTAGCCTTTAAAGATTTTGACAATGATGATTCGGCTATCAAGCTGATCTATCCTGAGGCATGGAAAGATTTAAAACCAACGTTGAACATTACAGGTACATCTGTTGAATTCGACTATACTGTATCTCTAGCAGATGGTTTTGGAAGATTCTACGATTACTTAAAACAAAAAGATGCATCTAAAGTGACTCAAACGAAAGACGAATATATTAAAAATCAATTTACCAAATTATCAGTCAATCTACAGGATGGCGCTAAAGACTTGCCCAATACAACTTATGAATTTGATAGAGGTAATGCTAAAATTCATTCTGCATTGAAGAACGGTAAATTAGATACAGCAAACCAAACGATTATCTTCCCAGAAGCTATCAATATTGTGCAACTTGCAACCATGTCCATTGGACCTGTCGCTAAAGAAACTACGTATAAATACTCTATTGATGGAGATATTTTAACGTTGACGATTGAGCAACGCGATGGACGGAATAATCTAAATACGATTATTTCAGCAAAATTCAAAAAAGTGTCTGATGCAACGAGCAAGTAGTCATTCCACTGCTCCTTGAGATTTTCTCAAGGAGCTTTTTTCTGTGCAAAAAAATAAAGAGCTTACGCTCTATTAAAATACTTCGGTACCTTTGGTTCGGTTGAACTCTCTGAGTTCACCTCATTAATTTTTTAAAGATCGTAGTTCTCACTTGCGTTCGAACTGCGTCAATGTACCTAAGCTCGTCTACGTCCCTATCAGACTTGACTCACTAAGGTACATAGAAAAAAGCCACCGGTTTTGGTGGCTCTTATAGGGAGATTATTATGAAAAAGTTTTAGGAGTTTTATCATTCAAAGTTAGGAGGTCTTTGATGATGCTATTAGTATACGATAGGAAGCTTAAAATTTCCTTATAGTTTTTCTAAAAAATTTTTTCTAGAAAAAGAGGATGTCCCAAGCAAGATTTTCACATCCTTGTTTGGGTCACCCCTTTCCTCCTTATTTCTTAGCGATGGCATGGTAGCTAGTCTTGCTGGTGAAGACTTGACCTGCTCTCAAGATGACCTTTTCAGCCTGGTCACTGTGAATGGCATCTGGCACTGTTTGGAATTCTAGAGCCAAGCCATTGTGCTGAACCATTGGTTGGCCTTGCAGATGAACAGTTTCGTCTACGAAATTGGCTGAATATACCACCAAGGCTGGGGCTTCTGACCTGAAGGTCAAAAAACGTCCAGATGGCTGATGGTAAAGAAAGCCGGCATTTTCATGCCCTTCTGGAAGAGCAAATGGATGGTCTAATCCTTCTACCAGACGGATTTGCGGATCAGAGTCCTTAAAAAGATCCTCCAAGAGCATAGCTTGGTAGAGATGCTGGACAACCGGACTTTCTCTATCCACGGTCTGAAGAGGAACACCGTCTGGATGGATAGGGTAAAGCCCTTGATGGTTGATCTGAAAGACATGGTCATTGATCGGCTGGGTGAAGTTCCCAGATAGGTTGAAATAGCTGTGGTTAGTCGGGTTGACCAAGGTATCTTGATCCGTTTCTACCCGATAAGCAATCTCGAGTTCACCATCTTCAGTCAAACCATAGGTTACCCAGATCTTGAGATTTCCAGGGAAACCACCGGTTCCATCTGCACGTTCTGTGTATAGGGTAATTTCCTGATCCGTTACCGACTCCACGCTAAACAAAGCGCTGTCCCAACCCGTCGGTCCACTGTGGTTGCAGTTGGCACCGTTATTGGCCTCCAAGTGATAGGTCTCTCCATTGAGTTCAAAGCTAGCTCCTGCAATCCGACCTGCTACCGGTCCAATACTAGCCCCATATTTAGGGCTATTGCCCACATAGTCCTCAAAGCGATCAAAGCCTAGAATAATATTCGTAAACTGGTCTTCTTTATCCGGTGTCACATATTCTAAGATCGTCGCCCCATAGGTCATGACAGATAATTGGTAGCCCTTGTCATTTTCGAGGCGATAAGCCCGAACCTCTTGATTTTGCCATTCCCCAAACACGCTTTCTTGATACTGTTTCACTAACCTTCTCCTCTCACTGTTTTTCTCCATTGTATCAGTTTCACAAGAAGAAACACTCCACTTTTTATAGAAAATTAGTGGCTATTCTTTATGAAATGGATGAATGATCACCCCTTGAACAACCCGATTGACGGTACCAGTCGGTGAAGGTGTGTCTGGGCGATTTTGCACCTTGAGCGAAGTCAAAAGAGAAATCAATTGACCATAGATAATGTAAGGGAAGGCACGGTAGATATCTAATGAGTCTGCTGATGCTTCCACCAACACTTCCCGTACATGCTCGATCCCTGCAGCTTGATCAGCCAAGAGAACGACCTGACGGGCAATTTGATCTCCTGCAACTTCGCGAACCAAGTCCAGATCATACTGACGGGTATAAGAATCAATGGAGCCAAATACCAGGACCAGAGTCTGGTCATTGATGAGGGATTTCGGACCGTGACGGAATCCGACAGGACTTTCATACATGGTTGCAATTTTTCCTGCTGTTAATTCCAAAATCTTGAGCTGGGCTTCATGGGCTAGGCCAAAGAAAGGTCCTGCTCCCAGATAGATCACGCGCTCAAAGTCTAGATCGACCACTTCCTTGACCGTACGGTCCTGCTCCAAGATTTGTTCAGACAGATGAATCAGTTCTTCTACTCGTTTTTCTTTGATCTCTTCCTCGCTTGGATCAAAGACCAAGAGAGCTGTCAAGAGCATGGAGGTAAAGCTAGAGGTCATCGCAAAGCCAGCATCGTTGGTTTCTTTTGGTTGGAGAAGCAAGAGATTGCGCTCATCTCCGTGGGCTTGCTGGGCCAGTTTCCCTTCTTCGGCACAGGTAATGGTGATCTGATAGAGCTCATCAACCAAGTCTTGAGCTAACTGCACGGTTGCGACACTTTCTGGCGAATTGCCACTCCGGGCAAAAGATACTAAAACCGTTGGAACCTCTTTTTTCAAATAGGTTTGAGGATGAGCTACGATATCCGTCGTCGCAATGGATTGAAAATTCCAGTGGCGTTCATCGTGCACTTCCTGCAAGTAAGGAACCAAGGTATCCCCCACATATGCTGAGGTTCCTGCCCCTGTCAAGATGACCTTGATATAGTCATGCTCTTGCCCAATCTTTTCTAAGAAAGCTTTGATTTCCGCTTTTCTTTCTTGGTACAAGCGAGCCGTTTCTTTCCAAACACTTGGTTGTTGGTAAATCTCACGTGTTGTGATCTCTGCTCCTAGCTCCTGCAAGTCTTCTTTTGTATAGTCTAACATAGAAACTGTTGTTCCTTTCTACAATCTAACGTTGATAAATGGGAAAGGAGCCTGAGATGATGCTCCCAGACTCCCATACCAACCTACTCATCTTCATCATCATCAAGGTTTGACAAGAGGTCATTGACCTTGACAATACTTTCTTTTGCACGTTCAGGGTAGTCCCCTTCATTACCAGTCAGGCTACTATTGATGAATTCGATAACCATCGGAAGATTCATCCCTGCGTATAAGTCAATCGCACGTCCTTCAAGGATCAAGCGGCTCACGGTGTTGCAAGGAGTTCCTCCCAAGAGATCGGCAAATACAATATAGTCTTCTAGACCTTGGACTGTTGCTTCTAATTTAGCAGTAAAGTCTTCTGGTCCTTCTTCTGGTAAGAGTGCAACCGTATGGATGGATTCTTGTGGTCCCATAATCATCTCTGTGCTCGCTTTGAGCTCTTCACAAAAGCGACCATGGCTGACCAATACTAACTCTTTTGCCATACCTTACTCCATTATGCCATTCCAAAGAAGAAGTGGCCAAATGCTGAGAATGCGATTGCTGCAAGGATGATGAGCAAGATAGCTTTTGTAGAGTTCATACCCTTACGTCCAAGCAACCAGTAGATTACACCTGTGATGATAGCTGGTACCAAACGTGGGAAGATAAGGTTGAGCATATCTTGAATTTCAATCGCTTTGTCCCCAATGTGTGGAGTCCAAGAAACTTCAACACCAATCATGCTGGCAATCAAGGCACCAACCATGAAGATACCCAGAACGGCAGCTGCGTCGATCAAAGCTGTCAAGGTACTTTGCATATTGTTGATGAGGTTAACCCCTTCTTTATAGGCAAATTCCAACTGTTTCCAACGGAAAATGTCATAAGCAACTGCCACAGCGATCCACAAGAAGATACCGGCTGGGTTTCCTGCAATAGCCAAAGTTGCTGCGATTGAACCCATAATAGCTGGTACCAATGATCCAAAGATTGAGTCCCCAAGAGGAGCGAATGGTCCCATGAGACCTGTCTTGATCCCGTTCACCGCATCTTTTGATTTGACACCATCTTTTTCTTCCAGAGCAAGGTCAAAACCAGTGATAATGGTGTGGAAGAATGGTGAAGTATTGAAGAATTGCGTATGCAATTTCATCATTTCTTTCAATTCTGGAGTGCCATCACCATACATTTTACGCAACTGAGGTAAAAGCATATAAAGGTAACCAGAAGCCTGCATCCGTTCGTAGTTCCAACCCAATTGGAAGGTGAAGAGGCTACGTTTGTTGATTTGTTTAAAATCTTCTTTTGTTAGTTTGTAATTAGAATTCGTCATCTTCAATTTCCCCGCTTTCTACATTGCTTGCTGGAGCAGCTACGACTGTACGTTGACTGTTTTTGAAGTGTTGTACTGCAAGGAAGATACCGATAATGGCAATACCAATCATAGATACACTCTTGAAGTTGTTAACAAAAGTAATAGCTTGTTCTTTTGGAAGTTTAGCGAACACATCAGAACCAACAATGCTAGACACTGCAGCACCAAGGCTTTGAACATTGCTATAAAGCACTGTCAACATTGCTGTTAAGCCAAAGCCAAGTGCTAAGTAGTGAAGGTTACGACGAACAGGAAGGTAACGAAGCAAGATCGCAAATCCAAGACCTGGAAGCATTTGACCTGCAAGTTTCAGACCGTTTGCCAACCATTGTACATTAGCAAGACCTGTAACAACAGTTTCTACGAAAGAACCACCAAAGGCAAGCGCGAAGAAGACTGGAAGGGCACGAGAAAGAGCCCAAGGAACAGCACCAAGAAGGTAGTTGCGTTCAATTCCTTTATAGTCGTAACGTTCGATCGCAGCATCTACACGGTGAGCGAAGTAAGTTGTAGTCATACGACCAAGAATATCAAAGTAGGTCAACAAAGTTGCTACCGGCACAGCGATTGTAGCAATAGCAATCTCTGGATCAATCCCTTTTGCTACTGAGAAGGCAGTCGCAAGAACGGCACCAGATGTTGCGTCAATACGAGAAGCTCCACCGAAAGTACCTACACCGAGCACTGTCAATTGAAGAGAAGCTCCGATAAATAGACCTGTCTTTAAATCCCCCATGACAAGTCCTGTAATGAAACCAGCAAAGACTGGTGATCCTGCTGATGAAACAATCGTCAACTCATCACAGATTTGATAAGCTGAGTACAAAGTAAGTAGTAAAATTTGCCACCATTGTATCATGACAATTTCCTCCTAAAAATTTTCTTTTACTTTAATAACTTCATAAAGTCTTCTGCAGTGTCGTTTGGCACCATCTGAGACGTAATCTTTACACCTTTTTCGTGGATCTTGTTGAAGTCTTCCACGTCCGCGTCCACCACATTGATCGAGCGGGTAATCGCACGTGTCTCATCAGATTGAGACATATTGCCGACATTCAGCGTTTCAAGCTGAACGCCTGCTTCGATCAAACGAAGGAAACGATCAGGTTTGCGAGCTACGATAAAGAGTCGTTGGCTATCATATTTTCCAGCCAAGATATTTTCCGCAGCCTTTGCGACTGGCAAGATACTGAGCTTAACACCAGGTGGTGTCGCTAGTTTCAAGCCACTTTTTTCAATATCATTTTGAGCGACTTCATCATCGATCACCATGATACGTGAAACATTTAGTTTGGTAGTCCAAAGATTGGCTACCTGCCCGTGGATCAAACGTCCATCGATACGGCATCCTACAATAGTCATAAGTTTTCCCCCTTTACTTCTTTGAATGTAGGTTGTTGAACAAGTTGAAGTGTCTCTTGGTAACGCCCTTCTGTCTCAAAGACGATCAGGCTATTGGCTCCTTCTTTGAGGAAACCATGAGGCACATAAAGTGAAGTGGTCGGTCCGACCTCCCAGAAGCGACCAAGGTTATGGCCGTTGACAAAGACGACCCCTTTCCCAAATCCTGTCATATCCAGATAAGTGTCAAGGTTGTGGTCCAGCTGAAAATCATATCGGTAAAAGGCTGGAGCACCTGCCTGCCATTCCTTTGAAAAATCGAGCTGACTGAGATCTTGTAAATCCAGTGGGTACTGCTTCCAATGAAGGTGGAAGTGCAAATCCACACAGACACCTGTGCGAATGCCCTTGTGCTGGCTATCAGCTAAGAGCTTGTGGCCATAGTTGACACGGCCCATATTCTCAAGCAAGATTTTTAAATTCGTAACCGCTTTCTTTTTTCCTTTGATAAAAAGATCTTCACCGATCTCTGTTTGGTATTGTGTTGCTACATGTTGATCATCCAGGTAAATTTGTACCCGATCCCGACCATCAATGATGCGCAATTTTTCTTCTTCCGCATCCAACTCAAGGTCTGTCTCATATAGTAGATAACCTGTGGTTTGCCCCAACTCTTCCATCTTTTCAGGATAAAGGCTGGTCTCGACTTGAGCCAAATTATCCAGATTCCCAAAAAGACTAGTCTTGGCTGCCAATTGCAAGGTTTGTTCTGGCAAACACTCTTTGATGAGTGGTTCTTGCTGTGGGTATTCCGGATAATAGGTCGCCATCATTTTTTGAATAGCATAATACTTCTCCGTCGGATTGCCCTGCTCATTGAGCAAAGCCCCATAGTCATAGGACGTCACCTGTGGCAAGTCTAGCGTTCCCCGAGCTGAGCAACCATTCATGAAGCCGAAATTGGTTCCGCCATGAAACATATAGAGGTTGATGGAACCAAGCTCCAAGACCTCATGGACAGCTTCTGCCAACTCCTCTGGGTCCCTTTGAATCACGGGTTCCTTCCAGCGGGTAAACCAGCCATCCCAGAATTCCATACACATCAAGGGCCATTTCTTGCCGTATTCGTCAAAGAATTCTTTCATCTGACCAAAGTTATAGGCTGCTTTGGAACCGAAGTTTCCTGTCACGAAGAGGTCTTCTTCGATCAAGGTTCCTGCTCTTAGCGTTGCTCGCCATGGACCATCTGATGTAAAGAGAGGACAGGTCACGCCTTTTCCCTTCATCAAATCCCGAATGGCACGAAGATAATCCTTATCTTCTCCATAAGAGCCGTACTCATTTTCCACCTGCATCATAAGGATTGGACCACCCCGATCCACTTGGTAGGGTGTCAACAACCCAAGCAAGCGATCATAATAACGATCCACCGCTTCGATAAAGGCTGGGTCTGATGAGCGGATTCGCAGGTCTTCTTCTAAGAGCCAAGCTGGCAATCCACCAAATTCCCACTCTGCACAGATAAAGGGCGACGGCCTTACAATCATGTAAAGTCCTAGGGACTGGGCTGTTTGAATGAAACGCTCTAGATCCAATCGGCCACTAAAGTCAAACTGCCCTTTGCGGGGTTCATGCGCATTCCAAGGAACATAGGTCTCAACCGTGTTAAAACCCAAAGCTTTTAGATTATACAAGGAATGATACCAGTCTGCTGGGTCAATACGGAAATAATGGATTGCTCCGGATAAAATCTTAAAGGGTTGACCTTTTAAATAGAAAGCATCGCGAATCTCAAAAACTCCCATAAACGCCCCCCTTTCTTATATGTAACCCTTTTCATTTATTAATATAATAAATTATTTGAAAAATGTCAACACTTTTATAAAAAATATGTTAAAATAGGGTTAAATAAGAGAAATCTAAAGAGAGGTAGCACTATGGCAATTCCAAAGTACCAACACATCAAAGATGATTTGAAGCAGCAAATTATCTCAGGAAAATTTGAAAATGGAGATAAATTTTATACGGAAGCTGAACTCATCAAAATTTATGATGTCAGCTCTATCACCGTTGTCCGTGCTTTGAACGACCTCGCCGCCGATGGCTACATTGTCCGTCAGCAAGGAAAGGGAACCTTTGTTTCTCGTGCTCGAAAACACAAACTGGTAGAATTTTCAGATGTTGAAACCTTCCCAATCCAAAAGGCCAAAGTCAAAGTTCTCTCTATTAAACGTGGAAATACCTTGAGCATCCTAGACAAACTAGGCCTCAACCCAACGCAGTTCTACTATAAGATCGAACGGACTCGCCAGACAGGGGATGATACCTATATCTTCCACCAAACCTATATTCCTGAACAATACATCAATCCAAACTATCCAAATTTGGAATACTACAGCTCTATCTATGATCGCTTCAAAGAAGACTATCACATTCATATGAATGATGAGCACTTCGAAGAAGTCAACGAAATCGTCTTTCCTACACCAAGCAAGGTTGCTAAAGTATTGAAGATCGACGAAAATTTCCCAACGGTCAAACAAGTGAAGACGACCAAGCTAGAAGCGACTGGCCAAATCCTTGAATACACGGAAACCTATAAACGCGGTGACTACTACAAGATCAAGTTCATCTCCTGTGACCGCGATCACTAAGAACCAAAAAGACTGAGACATCTCGGTCTTTTTTATAGCTCCAGTATAGCATGTTGAAAACGATTTCTAAAGACCTCTTTAAAAATATATATAATTAGTGATAGTTTAGCTATAAAAAGTTTAAAAAGGGAGTGGGAAAGAACTCCGACTAGTTAAAAAGAGTTCGTCTTCCCCACCCCCGCACAGTTGATTAGGTCATCTTTGGAGCTTCATAAGCGAACAAAGATACCAATCAACCACTGCGTCTTGCAGTTAGTCTTATCAAACATCAAAGGCTGGACAGTTTTTGCCCAGCCTCTTTCGTCTATTTTTCAAATTCCCTTTTTCGTTGCGATTAGTCACCCAAACCGATGCGTTCGAAGATTTCATCCACTCGTTTGGTGTAGTAAGTTGGGTTGAAGATTTCATCGATTTCTTCTTGAGTCAAACGTGATGTTACCTCTGGATCTGCTTCAAGAAGTGGTTTGAAGTCTACTTGATTATCCCATGATTGGGCCGTCTTCGGTTGAACAAGGTCATAAGCTTGCTCACGCGTCATACCTTTTTCAATCAAGGTCAACATGGCACGTTGGCTAAAGATAAGACCAAACGTAGAGTTCATGTTGCGGATCATGTTTTCTGGGAAGACCGTCAAGTTCTTGACGATGTTGCCAAAACGGTTGAGCATATAGTCAATCAAGATGGTCGTATCTGGCGTGATGATACGCTCAGCTGACGAGTGAGAGATATCACGTTCGTGCCAAAGGGCTACGTTTTCATAAGCTGTTACCATGTGACCACGGATAACACGCGCAAGACCTGTCATGTTTTCAGAACCGATAGGATTGCGTTTGTGAGGCATTGCTGAAGACCCTTTTTGACCTTTAGCAAAGAACTCTTCCACTTCGCGTTGTTCTGATTTTTGCAAACCACGAATTTCAGTCGCCATACGCTCGATAGAAGTCGCGATACTAGCAAGAACTGCAAAGTACTCAGCGTGAAGGTCACGAGGAAGCACCTGTGTAGAGATTTCTTGAGCACGGATACCAAGCTTGTCGCAGACATATTGCTCTACGAATGGTGGGATGTTGGCAAAGTTCCCAACCGCACCAGAAATCTTACCAGCTTCCACACCAGCAGCCGCATGCTCGAAACGCTCGATATTGCGCTTCATTTCGCTGTACCATGTTGCTAATTTAAGACCAAATGTTGTCGGCTCAGCGTGCACACCGTGGGTACGACCCATCATGATGGTGAACTTGTGCTCCTTGGCCTTGTCAGCGATGATGTTGCTGAAGTTTTCAAGGTCACGACGGATGATGTCGTTGGCTTGTTTATAAAGGTAACCATAGGCAGTATCCACCACGTCGGTAGAAGTCAAACCGTAGTGTACCCACTTGCGCTCCTCACCAAGAGTCTCAGAGACCGCACGTGTGAAGGCAACCACATCGTGGCGAGTCTCTTGCTCGATTTCCAAAATACGGTCGATGTCAAAGTCCGCTTTTTCACGAATCAAGGCCACATCTTCCTTAGGGATTTCCCCTAACTCAGCCCATGCCTCGTCAGCCAAGATTTCCACCTCAAGCCAAGCACGGTATTTATTTTCTTCAGTCCAAATGTTCGCCATCTCAGGGCGAGAGTAACGTTCGATCATTGTTGTTTCTCCTTAATTTAAGATCATAAGTAATCATTCTTTATAACGTCAGAAGGTACGATAATTCCAGGGAATTCATTTAAATCTACACTATCCAAAGAATACGGGAAAGGAAATAATATAAATTGTAAAGATTGTAGTTCAGCTAACCTAATAAGGCTTCTCAATTGGAAATTAGAAACTCCACGTATACAATAATTCTCTTTGTCAGGTACATTTTCATAATAATATTGAGCCATCTTTTTTGAATAAAATAATGGTAATGTTACATGTGAATCTTGTATATTTGGATATTGATAAAACGATCCTGTAACTTCTCCATTACGTTGTTCCATCAACATCCAAAAGGGTTCCCCCTGTACTTTCTCATCAGGCAAAAATCCTTTTTTAATTGTTCTAGCCACTATGTCAACTATTGTCGGCAGTTCGTCAACCGTCATCAATTTAATACCGTTTGATTCTGCAAAAATTTTTGTTCCTTCTTGAAAACCAACCTTTGAAATCATTATTCCAATTATATTACCCAATCCAACATCTTGTAGCTTTGTAGAAAAATCACGTATTTCCTTTATTGACACTTTATTTTTCCAATCTTTACATTCTATAGCTACTCTACACTCTATATTTAAATGTGTGAATTGATAGTAAACATCAAATTCATTAGTTGCTCCACTCTGACCTTTAATGGTTACTTTTGTTGATACTAATGTATTTTCATAATCATTCAATTCTAGTAAGCGAGAATATACATACTGTGCATAATCCTCTAATGATTTTCCTGTATTAACCATAAATTTATAAACTTTTCCCCTTATTACTCAACTAAAGATAAAAACTCTTTGACAATTTCTGTTAATTCAAAATGTTCTATACCGTCTTCATCTATATATTTTTCTTGTTCATGAATTTGGTCTACTGTCATCTTTGGCCAGTTATTTTGTAAAACCTTATTTTCATTAGTTTGATTAAAATTCTTAACCTCCTCTTTCACATCGTTATAATCAGTTATATTTACGTGCCCATCAAAGATATCTGGATGAAGATAATTTTCAGCCTCACGTTTTCGAGTACAAAATGCAGTTCTTCCATGTTTTCTATTCTTTTCAACGGTAGAAGTATTTTTTGTTCGATTGGCGGGAGAAATTCTATCTGAATCTAAAAATATTCCAAAAGGAAGACCAAACTGATCTACAGTTCTCATTGTAATCCAAGATTTTAAATTATCACAACCACCAGTAGGTACTAGTGCGATATTTGCCTCCTGAAAAGTCCTATCTATTTCTCCACTTTCTTTTAAAACCTTGCATAAATGATTAAAGAAAATTATATCTGTTTTACCTTCTATTAAAATTAATGCCTTTGTTTCTTTTGAAATTGGATCCGGTAAAACACCTAAAGTTTCTGTGATTTTTTTTAAAACCTCATCACCTCCACTACTAACTTGTGACTTATCCGATTTTTCTACTAATCGAAGACTAGCAGTGGGTAATAGTCCACCTAGAGCTGGAGTATGGGTTGTTAAAATTATTTGAGTATTTTCCTTGGATGCTAACTCTAGAAAAGCTTCTATGAGTAATATTTGATGCGATGGGTGTTGAGAAGTCTCTGGTTCTTCAAAAGCATAAATTATGCTCTTATTCCTCTCTGCTTCTGATAATTTTCTTTCTGCCTCTGCCCGAAAGAAATTTAGGAGAATTAAACGACGAACTCCACTTCCTCTTTTATTGATAGATATATCATCATCCGATTTTATTGATAATTTAAAAAGCGAATCAAACTTAGGCTCTGATTTAAACTCTGGAACTAGAGAAGCAGCCAGATCCTCATCCATCTCTTGCAACTTAGCTAATGTACGTCCTGCAGTTTCAATTGCTTTCCGTTGAACTTCACTTTTTATTTTATTAATCTCAGTTTGCAACTCTTGTAATGCTTGAGATACCGCAACAGACATAGGATCTGCAATTTCTTTATCTGAATCTGAACTACTTCGATCTGATTGAAACAACGCATAAATTGGTAAAAAAGTCTCAATTACTCCATATACTTTTTTTGCATCCTCTTTTGTAACTTCTAATTCAACCTCTTTAATTATTAAATCTCTTTTAGAAGATAAAATCGCCTGTCGAATAGAGACATTACTTCTTTTATCGTATTTATCCTCATCAATACCTAAATCAACCGCACGCTTTTTTAAATCAGCTTGTTTTAACAATAACAAATCATTGTAATTATCATCTATAGGATGATTGCAAATAATTTTCGTCTCCGGTTTTGGTTTTGCAGATGAACATTTGAAAGTTTTTTTAATTTCCAAATCACCATTCGAATTCAAAAGATTTTCATCTTCCAAGCTAGTTTTAGAAGAAGCATCAACTACTATCTCATCTGGTAATTCATCAAAAATACATGTTATAAAAATAGAATCCGAATTCGCTCCAACAGATAAATCATCTCTCTCACAAACAACTAATTTGTTATTAAAAAAGATTTCTAATGCTTCCAAAATTGTTGATTTCCCTGCATCGTTCTTACCTATAAAAGCTGTCAAATTATCAAAATCAACAATTGTTTCATCTTTATAACCGCGAAAATTTTTAATTTTTATTTGCTTAAGCCTCATAATCTGTTTACTCCTCAAACTCCTCTTTCCCAATCCACACAGATGGATAATGACCCAATGTATTCAAATCCGTATCCAGAGGCAGATCATAGATGGCTAAATAGTTTTCAGGAAATTGTGCAACTAGCTCTTCATACTTAGCTTTCACCTTTTCGCGATCGCTACTAGCATACAAGACTTCGACGACTGCTCCAGTCTTTTCTTTTTCAACAAATGCGTTGACAATGAGTTGAATCATAAAAACCTCCTAAAGCGAAATGCCCTTCATATTTGCTTCCAAAATAGGCATCTTCACACCTAACTCCTGACCAGTCTGATAAACACTTTGACAACAGTAGAAAATGTCCTGTTTATCATTGTGCAAGGTCATAATTTTGCGGGTCAGTTCATTTTTCGCAAACATGATTTTCATGGCTTTTCCTGCAATCCAAGCGGGAATTTTGTAAGGTAAGAGTTCCGCTTTATAAAGCTTCAAATTTACGCCACGTGCTTCTACGACTTTCAAAGCCTCTCGAATGGCCTTGATGGCCAATGACAATTCCGAAGAACTATTCATCAAGTTCAGAGCCAGCTCTTCTGGATTTTCCAATTTTCCCGAACGAGCAGCTGTCGAAGTAACACCTGCATTAATCGCCATGTGAATCCAAATCCACTCAACCATATCATGAGGAACTTCCCACTTCAAATCTGCAGAAGTCAGTAAAGTCGTCAGATCACCATAGTTAGAAATCTGTGCTTTTGCTCACCTTCTAGCATTAAATGGTCAAACAAGACACCATCTAAATGATTCCCCTGCATATGACCTCCAGCAGTCGGAAAAGCCAGAATATAGTCGTAGTCCCCTGCCCATTCTTGAACCTCTTTTCGAGTATCCCAGAAATTACAGAAGAAAACAAGGGTACCTTTGATATTATTTTTTCGCAAGGTTTCTACAGCTTCTTTGACAAAGCCGTGACGCACACTGAGCAAAATAAAATCATATTCCGAATTAGCTTCTGCCACATGAACCTCATAGGTGTCATGCTTGTTTTCACCCTTGGAATGATAGCGGCCATCTAGCAAATCAACCGACAACTCCTTCGGAGCAATGTTTTTCTTACTATCTCTCAATACATGTTCTACTTGATGACCCGCTTTTTGAAAAGCATAGGCATAAGTGGTCCCGATCACTCCAAGTCCTAAAATTGCTATTTTCACCTAAAAATCAATCCCTTTCCCAAATTCCTCAACCTCATCCGGCACATCACTAAACAAAGTCACATGTCCCATCTTGCGGTTGTGCTTCGCTTCTATTTTACCATACATGTGGAGGTGGGCGCTTGGATTTTCTGTCACATATGTTTCAGCAGCCTCGACATGTTGGCCGAGGACGTTAAGCATGACAGCCGGTGCATGGAGGTGGATTGCTGGAAGTGGTGCTCCGAGAACACCCAAAATATGAGTATCAAACTGGGAGAAGTCGCAGGCTTCAATCGAGTAGTGTCCTGAATTATGTGGTCGTGGGGCAATCTCATTGACAATGATGTCATCAGCTGTCGCAAACATTTCCACACAAAGGGTTCCAGACAAGTTGAGTTGTTCTGCAATTCGCACTGCCATGGTTTTAGCTTTTTCAGCTAGATTTTCTGAAATGCGGGCTGGCACAATCGTTTTAGAAAGAATGTTGTTGCGATGGATATTTTCCTGAACTGGGAAAACTGTCACATCCTTACCATTACCAGACACAATAACAGAAATCTCAAGGTCAAAGTTGACAAATTCTTCCAAAACACAGTCTGCTGAGTCTGCTGAGTCAGCTAGAGCGTAAGCTTCTTCCAAATCTGCTTCTGAACGAATAACCTTTTGTCCATGTCCATCGTAGCCACCGGTCGCCGTCTTGAGGACATAGTTTTTCGACAGGTCGATATCTGCTAAGTCTTGGCTTGAGGTCACAACCTTGTAAGGTGCCACGGTGACTTGTGCCTTGTTTGAGAGGAAGTCCTTTTCAAAAATCCGATTTTGAGAAATGCGAAGTAGGTCTGTCCCTTGAGGGAGTTGACCATCCTTGATGACAGTATCCAAACCGTCAGCGTCTACATTTTCAAATTCATAGGTCAGGATATCACAGCGGTCCGCCAACTGACGAAGGGCATCCACATCGTTATAAGGCGCCACGATGATTTCCGCCACGCGAGAGGCCGGGCAATCCGCCGCAGGATCCAGCGCGATAACCTTGTGCCCCATGTAGATAGCAGAAATGGCCATCATCTGACCCAGCTGACCGCCACCGATAATTCCGATTGTTTTAGATGAGCTCATTTGTAGACTCCTCTGCGATTTTTCCTTGTTCTTCTGCGAAATCAGCCAAAGCTTTCGCAATAGCCTGATCCTCTACTGACAGGAGACGGAGGGCAAAGAGGGCCGCATTGGTCGCGCCTGCTTCACCGATAGCCATTGTCGCAACAGGCACACCGCCCGGCATCTGAACGATAGAATAGAGCGAGTCCACGCCACTAAGCGCGCGTGATTTGACTGGTACACCAATGACTGGAAGGGTTGTTTTGGCAGCTACCATTCCTGGTAAATGGGCTGCGCCTCCAGCACCTGCGATGATGACCTTAATCCCACGGCTACGGGCTTCCTCCGCATGTCTGAACATGAGATCAGGTGTGCGGTGGGCAGAGACAACTTTCTTTTCGTAAGCAACGCCGAAGTTGTCTAGAACTTCCGCTGTTTTTTGCATGGTTGCCCAGTCAGATTTTGAGCCCATGATAATGGAAATTATTGGTTTCATTTCTTCTCCTTTTTTAATAATCGTCTATTGTAGTGCGGACGTAAGCGACCGCCTCTGGCGTTCCATTACTAAAGCTGGAGCCTGAGTCTCCAGTTTTCCGCTCCTAGTAGCAGAGCTACTAGGAGTTCCACTACTGCGACGAATTATCCTATACTAGCTCGCTAACGCTCGCAAATCAAACGACCATTATCGGGTTGGCGACTTCGTCACGTTATTCTTGTACTTTTACTTTATTGCCTTGCTTCCGATATCGGTTCGGTAAAAGAGGCCTTCCGTGTTTTGTTTGTCGAGTTGGCTGTAGATGATGTTTTGCCCGTCTTTGACGGTGTCTGCTGTGGTGACCAGCATGTAAACACGTCCACCGTTTGAAAGAAGGTCTTGGCCATTTTCAGCGAATTTCGCTCCCGCATAATAAGTGATGATGTCACCCTCTGTCTTGGCTGGAAGATTGACACCTTTCTCATAAGCCAGTGGGTAGCCGTTTGATGCGACAACCACACCCAGAGTCACACCCTTGTCCGTCCAAGTGATAGCTGGCTCCTTGCTATCTAAAATATCCGTAATATTTTGTGCAAAGTCAGATGTTAAACGAGGCAAGATGATTTGCGTTTCAGGATCGCCAAAGCGAGAGTTGAACTCGATGACCTTCGGCCCATCAGCTGTCAAGATAAGCCCTGCGTAAAGAACACCCAGATAAGATCGACCTTCCTGAATCATCCCTTCGAGGACTGGCTTGACAATGGTTTCAACCGCTGTGTCAACCACGCTCTTTGGCAAGTGAGGAACTGGCGCATAGGCACCCATCCCACCAGTGTTAGGTCCCTTGTCGCCATCATAGGCACGTTTGTGGTCCTGAGCCGTTGGCATGATGTAGAACTTGTCCCCATTGACAAAGGCAAAGAGAGAAAACTCTTCTCCATCCAGGAATTCCTCGATGACCACACGCGCACCCGAATCACCGAATTTATTGTCCAAAAGCATCTCGTGAGCAGCTTCGACGGCTTGCTCCACTGTCTCCGCAACGACGACACCTTTCCCAAGAGCCAAACCGTCTGCCTTGACGACAATTGGAGCACCCTTTTCTTCGATGTAGGCCTTAGCTTCCTCGAAATCCGAAAATGTGCCATAGGCTGCTGTCGGAACGTCATATTTGACCATGATTTCCTTAGCAAAATCCTTAGACCACTCCAGCTCAGCTGCAGCCTTGGTCGGACCAAAGGCTTTGAGACCAGCTGCATTGAAATCATCCACGATACCAGCCGCAAGGGCATCATCTGGACCGATAAAGGTCCAAGCAATATCGTTGACTTTTGCGAAGTCAATCAGATTAGAATGTTCGGAAATTCCGATATTGATCAAATCCAGACCATCTAATCGCATCCCGTCATTACCAGGAGCCACAAAAACCTGCTCAACGTCTGTAGACTCCAACAATTTCTTAGCAATCGCATGCTCACGACCGCCAGATCCAACAACCAAAAGTTTCATCTCGAACCTCTTTTGCGAATTATTTTATTAAATTATATCATAATCGTTCGTTTTATTCTAATGATTTCAGCAAAAGTCTCCTATTTTCAGTAGAATCCAAACATTTTTTGCTATTTTCTCCTATTTCTCATTTTTTTCCGAATAGTATAGGTGAGACCTACTAATTGACGAAAAGGAGTATTATGCAAACAATCAAAAAATTTGTCGTACTGACTTGTGCGACATGGGGGATGCAAGCCTCTATTGCTCATGCAGATCAAGCGACCAATGCTATCTATGCCGAAAAAGGGCAGCTGATGATTCATCTTGGAAACGTCCCGGATAAATATCAAAAGATCCAAGTTCCCGTCTGGTCTGACCAAAATGGTCAAGATGACCTGATTTGGTATCCTGTGCAACGCAGTGACAAGGGATTTGACCTACAAGTGCCATTGACCAACCATTCTGATCAAGCCGGACTTTATCATGTCCATGTCTATGGGGTGGAGGCAAATGAACAGTTAACCGGTCTTTACCCTCTCACGACCAGCGTCCAGCAAAAAGACCTGGCTTCTTCCCAGCCCAAAATCACGATCACACCCATCTCCTCACAAGAATTTGAGGTAGACCTGAAGTTATTCGAAGACGTTGACGAAATTGTCTTCCCCATCTGGTCTGAAGAAAATGGGCAGGATGATCTGGTCTGGTACCCCGCAAAGAAGATTGCACCTGGACATTTCCAACTTCGCTTTCAGGCTCAAAAACACAAGGGAAGTGGTCTATTTCATCTCCACGTATACCAGAAAAGCCAGGGACAATTAAAAGGGCTATTCCCCACTACATTTCAAGTAGAAAAGGCAAAGCTAAAGCTCACTCCACTCGCAACACATCCGGGAAACACCTATCCCATTGGTGAGTGCACCTGGGGAGCCAAAGAATTAGCCCCTTGGGCCCACAACTGGTGGGGAGACGGTGGCATGTGGGCAACTAGTGCACGCGCTGCTGGATTCCGGACAGGAGACACTCCAGAGGTCGGCGCTATCGCCTGTTGGGACAATGGAGGATATGGCCATGTCGCCTTGGTTACGGACGTCGAACATGACCAAAAAATTCAGATCCAAGAGGCTAACTACAACGGCCATCGCTATATCGACAACTTCCGCGGTTGGTTCGATCCGACCAACCCTATCTGGGGAACCGTCACCTACATCTACCCAGATTAAGGTCTTCTTAACCAACAAAAAAGGCACCATCCATTGATGCGTGCCTTTTTTGATTAATGTCTAAAATGTCTCACTCCTGTGAAGATCATGGTCAAGCCGTATTTATCAGCCGCTTCGATTGACTCTTGGTCACGAACTGATCCACCTGGCTGGATGATCGCTTTAATCCCTGCTTTAGCGATTTCTTCCACATTATCTGCAAATGGGAAGAAGGCATCTGAAGCAAGAACAGCACCATCAAGACGGTCTTTGGCTTGGTCAATAGCGATGCGGACAGATGCCACACGATTGGTTTGACCTGGGCCAACCCCAAGGGTCATGTGGTCATTGGTCACGATGATCCCATTTGATTTGACGTACTTGATCGCCTTCCAAGCAAACTCAAGAGCTGTCGCTTCTGTCTCAGTTGGTTGGCGTTTCGTCACCACTTGCCAGTCAGCTGGACTTTCTTTCACCACGTCTTGGTTTTGAACGAGGAGACCACCAACAACACCAGTGTATTCTGCTTCCACTTCACTAGCATCTTGAGCGTCAAATGGCAGCTCAAGGATCCGCAAGTTTTTCTTCTTAGTTGTCAAGATTTCAAGCGCTTCGTCTGTGTAGCTTGGTGCAATGATGATTTCAAGGAAGACACCGTGCATTTTCTTAGCTGTCGCAGCGTCTACTTCACGGTTGAGAACGACAATACCACCAAAGATGGATACTGGGTCAGACTCATAAGCGTAGTCCCAAGCCGTTTCGATATCGTCAGCTTGACCAATCCCACATGGGTTCATGTGTTTCAAGGCCACAACTGTTGGACGGTCTTTGAAATCACGGATGATCCGGATAGCCGCATCAGCGTCACGGATATTGTTGAAGGACAATTCTTTCCCGTTCAACTGTTTCGCTGAAGCGATGGAGTAATCCGTTGGCAAAGCTTTTTGATAGAAGTCTGCGTCTTGTTGAGGGTTTTCACCGTAACGCATTGGTTGCTTAAGATCATAAGTCAATGTGAGTTTTTCAGGTTTTTCTTCACCCACTTGAGCAGTGAAGTATTCTGCGATCAAAGCATCATAGGCTGCTGTGTGGCGGAAGACTTTCGCTGCCAAACGTTGGCGAGTTTCGTAACTTGTTTCGCCGTTGGCTGCCAATTCGTCCAAAACCACAACATAGTCAGCAGGGTCTACCACAACTGTTACGCTAGCGTGGTTTTTAGCTGCTGAACGAAGCATAGATGGCCCACCAATATCGATATTTTCAACCGCATCCGCGTAAGTCACGTCTGGTTTAAGGATGGTTTCCTTGAATGGGTAAAGGTTTACCACCACAAGGTCGATCAATTCAATCTTGTTGTCCTTAGCAGCCTCTAGGTGGCTATCGAGGTCACGACGAGCGAGGAGACCACCGTGGATATTTGGGTGGAGAGTCTTCACACGACCGTCCATCATTTCTGGGAAACCAGTCACATCGTCAATGGCAATAGTGTCTACTCCAGCATTATCAAGGGCAACTTTAGTACCACCTGTTGAGATAATGTCCCAACCGAGTTTTTTGAGTTCTTGGGCAAATTCAACAATGCCCGCTTTGTCTGAAACACTAATTAGTGCGCGTTTAGTCATTTTCTTTCTTTTCCTTTTTTAAAAAAGTTCTTTATCAGCTACAGTCGAAAATGTTTTTTCCGATCAATGGCTTCCTTATTTTCGTGCTACTCCCAAACGTTCCAAGACTTCAGGATAGAGTTTGTACTCTGTTTCGTGGATGCGAGTTTCAAAAGTATCAAGGGTATCCCCTTCAAGGCGTGGCACACGGACTTGTTTGATGACCTTCCCAGTA
Organism: Streptococcus sp. 27098_8_148; assembly: GCF_041432105.1. Taxonomy (NCBI): domain Bacteria; kingdom Bacillati; phylum Bacillota; class Bacilli; order Lactobacillales; family Streptococcaceae; genus Streptococcus; species Streptococcus sp. 27098_8_148. The sequence goes on from NZ_JAPVYY010000006.1 coordinate 103,960, forward strand.
TCAACGCCAGAATCCACCCAGTGAATGGTCACACCGCTCTCAGCAACGCCTGCATTCCAAGCATCCTCAATACCATGAGCACCTGGAAATTCAGGGAGATAAGCTGGGTGAATATTGATGATACGGCCTTCATAAGCTGCTAGCAAGGTGGGGCCAACGATTTTCATATAACCGGCCAAACAAACCAAATCAATCTGGTGTTCATTCAAGAGTTTAACGATAGCTTCTTCATAAGCTGCTTTATTATCAAATTCCTTGAGTTCAAAGGCATGGCTCACCACGCCAAGGTTTTTGGCACGTTCTAAGACATAGGCATCCCGGTGATCGGAAAAGACAAATTCTACTGGAAATTGTTCCGCAATCACCTGAAAGTTTGAGCCGTTGCCAGAGGCAAAAACAGCAATTTTCATATTCGATACAAAGGGACGTTTCGGCTAGCCGAACAGTTTCGTAGAAGAATAGGAAATCATTGCTGGGTGCTTGCACACAAAATGATTTCTCTTTTTTCCTAGAAAATGAGTCCCGTGTTCAGTTAGGCTTGCTAACTAAACATTCCTTTCTACAATTTCTCCGTATAAAATGGTGATAGCACCATTATTTAATCACCACACTTGCGCCATCTTTCTTCACAATCCGACCGATTTCATAAACAGGCTCGTCAAGAAGTTCTTTGACACGTTCCACATTTTCTGGTTTCACTGCAAGCATGAGACCAATCCCCATGTTGAAGATTTCAAACATTTCTTCATGTTTGATTTGGCCATATTTTTCAAGGGCTTTAAAAATTGGAAGGACTGGCACTTTGCTTTCATCAATTTCAGCAGCCAAGTCATCTGCGAACATACGTGGTACATTTTCGATGAAACCACCACCTGTGATGTGGGCAATTCCGTTCACCAATTCTTCTTTGATGAGTGGCAAAGCTGCTTTGACGTAGATACGAGTTGGTTCCAAAAGAACGTCTTTAAGTTTCTTCCCTTCCAATTCTGGGAGAACTTCTTCACCTGTGTAATCTGCAAAGACACGACGAACCAGTGAGTAACCATTTGAATGGATGCCGCTTGAAGCAAGTCCAAGAATCACATCCCCTTCAGCTACTTTTGAACCGTCGATGATTTGAGATTTTTCTGCAACACCGACAGCAAACCCAGCCAAGTCATAGTCATCTTCACCGTACATGCCAGGCATTTCAGCCGTTTCCCCACCGATGAGGGCTGCACCAGCTTGCACACAACCTTCTGCAACACCAGCTACGACTTGCTCTAATTTAGCAGGTTCATTTTTCCCAGTTGCGATATAGTCTAGGAAGTAAAGGGGCTCAGCACCTGCAGCGATGATATCGTTAACACACATAGCGACACAATCTTGACCAATCGTATCGTGTTTGTCGTACTTAATAGCAAGCATGAGTTTAGTACCAACACCATCTGTACCTGAGATTAAAACAGGCTCTTTGACACCTGTTTTTGAAAGGTCAAACATTCCACCGAAACCACCAAGAGCTCCCATGACACCCGCACGTTCCGTACGAGCCACGTGTTTTTTGATCCGTTCAACAACTTCATAACCCGCTTCAACATCCACACCAGACTGTGCATACGCATTTTTATTTGTCATTTGTTTCATTCCTTTTCTTTTGCACTGCTCTTAATAGAAAGAAGTATGTTCTTTCAAACTTTCCACATAGCGTTCTTCGTAGTCATACAAAGGAGTTGGATATTTTCCATCAAAGTAAGCCACACAAAGACCGCCATTTGGAGCATCTGTATCGATTCCAATAGAATCAATCAAGCCATCGATTGACAAATACGTCAAACTATCTGCACCAATGATATCGCGGGTTTCCTCTACTGTATGATTGGCAGCAATTAATTCCTTACGTGTTTGAATATCGATCCCGTAGAAACATGGATAAGCCAGAGCTGGACTTGCGATTGCCACATGGACTTCTGTAGCTCCTGCTTCTTTCAATAACTTCACAATCCGACGTGATGTTGTCCCACGTACGATAGAATCATCAATCATGACAACTCGTTTGCCTTTCACGACACCGGATACGGCAGAGAGCTTCATCCGAACCCCTTGCTCACGTAGTTCTTGTGTTGGTTGAATAAAGGTCCGTTGGGTATATTGGTTTTTAATCAAGCCCATTTCATTTGGTAATCCTGATTCTTCCGCAAATCCCATGGCTGCGCTAAGTGATGAATTAGGTACACCGACCACAATATCTGCTTCATGTTTAAATTCACGTGCCAATTGAGCTCCCATACGTTTACGAGCTGTATGGACATTGACCCCTTGGATATTGGAGTCCGGACGGGCAAAGTAGATATACTCCATCGAACAAACAGCCAATTGGGTGTCCGTTGTATAGTTATCGTAAGTGATGCCATTATCATCAATGATCACGACTTCACCCGGATTTACATCGCGGATCCACTCTGCTCCAACCACTTCAAAGGCACAAGTTTCAGATGAAACCACGATAGCTCCATTGGCCATTTTCCCAATCGAAAGAGGACGGAAACCATTTGGATCCAAGGCCGCAATCAGCTTATCTTCCAGCATGAGAAGGTAAGCAAATCCACCTTTCACCGTATTCAGGGCTTCTTTCACCTTACCCATGAAAGAAGGGTTGTGGCTCCGACGAATCAAGTGGGCCAAGATTTCTGAATCAGAAGTTGAGCTAAAGATCGCCCCGTTATTTTCCAACTCCCGTTTGAGGGACTTGGCATTGGTCAAATTCCCGTTGTGGGCCAGTCCAAACTGGGTATCATGAAAGCGAAAGAGGAAGGGCTGGATGTTATCCACCGAAGCTTCCCCAGCTGTCGCATAGCGAACATGGCCAATCGCTCCCGTTCCTGTTAACTTATCCAAGTTAGCAGGATTTCGAAATACTTCTGAGAGAAGACCCGTATCACGATACCGTTTTAGTTGACCCGCATCATTCGAAAGGATCCCCGCCCCTTCTTGACCACGGTGTTGAAGACTGTGTAATCCGAAATAAGTCAGTTTTGCAGCATCTGGGTGTCCCCAGATCCCAAAAATACCACATTCTTCATTAAGAGATTTAACTTCGTATGTCATTTTGTATACCTTTTATTTTCCAGTAAAGTATTGAACCGCTGATGCAAAGAGATGTTGGTCTTTATTTCCTGGAATATTTTGGAAGAGACCATCTTCGAAACGTTCTGAGTGACCCATCTTCCCAATAATTTGACCGTTCTTACTTGTGATACCTTCGATAGCATTTACAGATCCGTTAGGATTATATTTAGAATCCATGCTTGGTTTACCTTCGAAGTCAACATATTGGGTAAAGATTTGACCATTGTCACGAAGCTCTGCGAATTCCTCAGCTGTCACGACAAACTTCCCTTCACCGTGTGATACTGGAATGGCATGGATGTCACCAACTTCTACTCCGGCAAGCCATGGTGAGTTGGTGTTGGCAATCCGTGTTTCAACCATCTTAGCCACGTGTTGGTTGGCATCATTGTAGAAGAGGGTTGGACTGGTGCTACTTGCATCTTCAAAGTTACCGTATGGAAGAAGACCTGATTTAACAAGAGCTTGGAATCCATTACAGATACCGATGATCAAACCACCTCGTTCGATGAAGCTATCAATGGCTGCACGTACTTTTTCATTGAGCAAGATGTTCACGATAAATTTAGCTGATCCATCTGGTTCATCCGCTGCTGAGAAGCCACCTGCAAAGAAGATAATGTTAGCTTTTTCGATATTGTCAACCATAGTGTCAACAGACTTGACAATAGCTTCTTCATTCAGTGTGACAAATGGTACCAAGTTGACTTTTGCACCTTCTTTTTCAAAGGCCTTAGCTGAATCGTACTCAGAGTTAGTACCTGGGAATACTGGGATGTAAACCACTGGTGTATCAACTGTTTCTTTAGCTTTGATCACAGCATCTGATGCCACAGCTGGTACTTCTTCCAACTCAGTTGCCTGTGCAAATTCCGTTGGGTAAACTTCTTCCAATTTACCTTGGAAAGCACTGTCAAGTTTATGTCCATCAAGCGTTACACCATTGACAGTAAGTGTAAAGTCAGCTGCTGTTTTTCCGATCGTAGCAACACCTGCAATTTCTTCAGGCGAAGTGAAAACGAATCCACCCAATTGGGCTGTCAAGCTAGTGTCAAGATTATCTAATTCAACATTAGCTCCGATATGGTTACCAAATGTTGCAAGGGCAAGAGCTTCAACCACACCACCATATTTAACAGCTGATGTTGCTGTCACTTTGTGGTTAGTTTGGATGGCTTCAAATTGAGCAAAGTTAGACTTGATGAGATCAAAGTCAATTTCTTGTGCCAAAGCTTGACCTGGGATGTAATATATATTTTCACCAGCAGCTTTAAATTCTGGAGAAAGAACCTTACGGCTATCCGCAGTTGTTACCCCAAAAGCAACCAAGGTTGGTGGTACTGTCAATTCTTCAAAGGTACCAGACATAGAGTCTTTTCCACCGATAGATGGCAAACCAAGTTGAATCTGAGCTTCGATTGATCCAAGGAGAGCTGAGACTGGTTGACCAAAACGCTCTGCTCGTTTATCCATACGCTCGAAGTATTCCTGATAAGAGAAACGAGCCTTAGACCAGTTTGCACCAGCAGCAACCAAACGAGCTGTGGCTTCGATGACCGCATAAGCAGCGCCATGATATGGAGACCATTCTGCTACATAAGGGTTGAATCCTTGCGCCATAACAGATGCAGTTGTTGTCACGCCATGTTGGACTGGCAATTTCTGTACAGAAGCTTCCGTTGGTGTGATTTGGTAGCGACCACCAAGTGGGTGATTGACTGTTGAACGACCAACCGAGCTATCAAAGATGGTTTGTAAACCTTTTTGACTGGCATGGTTCAGGTCAGCCAAGACTTCAAGAGTATCCGCTTCAAGGGTTTCAGCAGATGTTTGACGTTCTTCTGGAAGCTTGACATCCTTGTCAACCACCTTAGCATCTACAACCACACGTACACCGTTTGTATCAAGGAAACGACGTTCCAAATCAACGATGGTTTCACCATTCCAGTGCATGACAAGATTTGGTTTTTCAGTTACTGTTGCAACGACAACAGCATCAATATTTTCTTTGTTACATTCAGCAACGAAAGCATCTACATCTTCTGGACGAACCACTACAGCCATCCGTTCTTGAGATTCTGAGATAGCAATTTCTGTACCGTTCAAACCTTGGTATTTCAATGGCACTTTGTCTAGATCAATTTCAAGACCATCTGCCAATTCACCGATCGCCACACAGACACCACCGGCACCAAAGTCATTTGATTTCTTGATCAGACGGGTCACTTCTCCATTACGGAAAAGACGTTGAATCTTACGTTCTTCGATGGCATTCCCTTTTTGAACCTCAGCACCAGCTGTTTCAACAGATTCAACCGTTTGAACTTTAGAAGAACCTGTCGCACCACCGACACCGTCACGTCCAGTCTTACCACCAAGCAAGATAATCACATCACCTGCTTCAGGTTTTTCACGAACCACATTTTCTTTAGGAGCCGCACCGACAACTGCACCTAGCTCCATACGCTTAGCAACAAAACCTGGGTGGAAGTATTCACGAACATAAGTTGTCGCCAAACCAATTTGGTTACCGTATGAAGAATAACCGTGAGCCGCTGTTTTAGAAATCACTTGTTGTGGCAATTTACCAGCGCGAGTTTCTGAAATTGGAGCTGTAATATCACCAGCACCTGAGATACGCATGGCTTGGTAAACGTAGGAGCGCCCTGACAATGGGTCACGAATGGCACCACCGATACAAGTAGCCGCTCCACCAAATGGTTCGATCTCCGTTGGGTGGTTGTGCGTTTCGTTCTTGAACATGAGAAGCCATGGTTCTTTGACACCATTGACATCCACTTCAATTTCAACAGAGCAGGCATTGATTTCATCAGACACTTCCATGTCATCCAAACGACCATTAGCACGCTCATAACGGCCAAAAATAGTTGCCATATCCATCAAGGTTTGAGGTTTTTCTGTACGTCCCAACTCATCACGCATGGCAATATACTTGTCATAAGTCGCTTGCAATTGTTTTTTAAATTTAGAAGCTGAGAAGTCGATGGTTTTCAACTCAGTTTCGAAAGTCGTGTGACGACAGTGGTCAGACCAGTAAGTATCCAAAACCTTAAGCTCAGTCTCAGTTGGTACACGTTCAATAGATTTGAAGTAATCTTGAATGAAGAGAAGGTCATCCACTTCCATTGCCAATCCTTGCTCAGCCTTATACTGTGCAAAATCTTCTGCCGTATAAGTTTCAAAGAAATCCAAGCTTGGAATGGTCTTGTCAGACTCAGAGAAATCCTGTTTCGCAATACCAACAGTGATATCTTTGAAACGAGAATCCACTGGGTTCAAAAGGTAGTTTTTGACAGCTTCCAACTCATTCGCATCAATATCCTTGTTAACCAAGTACAATTGCGCTGTATTCACTGTTACATCATTTGAACTACCAAGCAAAAGCAAAGCTTCTTGTGAAGATGCCGCACGTTGGTCAAATTGACCAGGCAAGCTTTCGATAGCAAAGAAAGCATATTTCTCAAGATCAGCCTGAACCTCAGCTTCATCTAAAACAGTATCAGTCACTTGCTCAGAGAAGATATGTTTTTCCGCACGCGCAAACAAGTCCTCTACCAAACCAAAGACATCGTAAACCTGAACAATCCGAAGATCATTCAACGTTTTCAACTGAAGATTATGCTGTAATTCTTTTACTAAAGAGTCCGATTTCACACGAAAATCAGCTTTTTTCTCAACGAAAATACGTTTATCCATTTTATTTCCTTTATTTCTATTCAAATAGGTTATCGAAGACGAAGGTTTTCTATTTCAAAAAGATCACTTCAAACCTTGCAATTTTTCCAATACAACCTGATATACATCCGTTAAACTGCCCAAATCTCTACGGAAAACATCCTTGTCCATATGGTGCCCTTCAGCATCCCAAAGGCGGCAGTTATCTGGAGAGAATTCATCCGCCAAGATGATCTTGCCATCCTTATCAAAACCAAATTCCAATTTGAAGTCAATCAAGCGAAGACCAATTTGTGCAAACCAATCCTTCAGCAATTCATTGATACGACGCGTTTCTTCCTTAATATAAGCAATTTGTTCATCATTGGCAATATCCAAAAACTTCACATGCTCATCATTGATGAATGGGTCATCCAACTCATCGTTTTTATAGTAAAATTCAACGATTGGAGTTTTCAAGTCCAAGCCTTCCTCCACGCCAAAACGTTTAGAAAAGGAACCCGCAGTCACGTTACGAAGAACAACTTCCAAAGGAATAATTTTTACTTTCTTGTTGAGTTGTTCTGTGTCAGAAATACGTTCGATAAAGTGAGTAGCTACACCCGCAGCATTCAATTTTTCAAAAATAAGAGACGAAATCTGATTATTTAGCACACCTTTTCCTTTAATAGTCTCTTTACGAGCCCCATTTAGCATGGTTGCCTGGTCCTTGTAGACCGACTTAATCACATGTTCGTCCTCAGTAGTATAGATATCCTTAGCTTTTCCAGTATAAATCAGTTGATTGGTCATGACTTTGTTCGCCTTTCGTATTTTATCACCTTCATTCTATCACATACAAAGTGTATTTTCAATAAAATTCCGTACAATATAAGCAGAATCCGAATAAAAAGGACAGAAAAAAAGATCATCCAGAATAATCTCTGAACGATCCCTTTTTCATTAGTGACCAGCAGTTCGTTTTTCGATATAGTCGACAACATCCCCTACTGTGTTAAATTCATCAATAGCCTTGTCCGGAATCTCAATTTGGTATTCATCCTCAAGATTGATAATAAATTCCATCAATTCAACAGAATCCGCCTGTAAATCCTTACGTAAGTCAGATTCCAAAGATACTTGAAAATCTGGTCCCTTGCGGTCTTTGAGAAATTCCTCAATAGTAGCTAAAATTTCGTTTTGTTTACTCATACATTACCCTTCCTTCGATAATTCCTTCACTGATTTTCCAACAACATCTGTCTCTAACATAGTCCGAATCTGACGAATCGTGCTATAGACAGCTTTGGCATCACTCGAACCATGCGTTTTAACAACAGGTGCTTGAAGGCCAAACAAGACCGCTCCTCCAACATCTGAGAAATCCAAGGTTTGCTTCAATGATTTCAAACGGTCCTTGAGCAGAAAAGCTCCCAATTTCGCCTTCCAGTTTCCTGTGGCAATTGCTTGTTTCAATTGCTTCAAGATCCCAAAAGCCGTTCCTTCCATCGTTTTCAAGACAGCGTTTCCTGTAAAACCATCCGCCACAACGACATCAGCAACGCCATCCATCAAGTCACGCGCTTCCACGTTTCCAACAAAATGAATCGACTCATCCTCAGATAACAATTGGTAGGTTTCCTTGCGCAAAGGATCTCCCTTACTAGCTTCTGTCCCATTGTTCAATAGACCCACACGCGGTTTTTGAATCCCACGAACATTTTCAGCATAATAAGACCCCATCACAGCATACTGATGCAAGTGCTCTGGTGTATTTTCCGCATTAGCACCCAAATCTAACATGTCATACCCACGACCATCAACCGTTGGAAGTGTCGACATCAAACCTGGACGTTCCACGCCCTTGATGCGCCCAACAATAAAGAAACCTGCTGCCAACAAGGCACCTGTATTTCCCGCAGATAGCATGGCATCCACCTCACCAGCCTTCACATCCTTGGCAGCCAAGACCATCGAAGCCTGTTTCTTCCGACGAATGGCACGCGTTGGCTCATCATCTGAATCAATTTTTTCTTCCGTGTGCACAATCGATACACGTTCGGTTGCGGTTAAATAGTCTTTGATTTTTGCCTCATCGCCATATAAGACAATCTCAATATCATCAAAATCACGAATGGCTTGATTCACACCTTCTACCAAGGCTTGAGGTGCATTATCGCCCCCCATTGCATCTACTGCAATTTTTTTCATGTTTCACCTCCAGATGAATCTTTCATAATCGCTCCCCAGTCACTCAAGGAATCGATAAACTTTTTAGCTTTTAAATGGATCCCTACATACTCCTCATACAACTGATCAATTGCCTGACGCAGAGCTGTTTTCATCTCCGCTTGTAGGGAAATCGTCTCTAACTCACTGAATCGTACTGCTTGAAACTGATCCAATAAATAGAGAACATTCGGATGCCAGTGAGCACGTCTCTCATCCTGATCATAATGATCCGGACAAAGGACCCCACTATAGCGAAAAGAGTAATCAAAAGGAAGTCCAACCCGATGACAGAAACAGCATTCATGCAGATTCAAGACAACTCCAAATCGTGATAGAATCTGAATCTCAAAAATATTGGTTAAAACCTCATAATCCAGTCCCTCTTCCATCAAAGACAAGGTCTTTTCCAAAAAAGCAAACAGGGCCGGATCCACCTGATTATCCTGAATACTTGCATCTGCAAGCGCCAGAACATAGGTCGCATAAGAAAGGGCAAAAAGATCTGCATTAATTTTCTTATAAATCTGCACATCTTGAAAATCATCAATATAACTCAACCCATCATCATTGATTTTCAACAACATATCTGCCGTTACCAAAGGTTGCAACATGGGATTCAACCGTGATTTTCCCGCATGTTTCACAAAAAACATCCGCTTCCCTGACTTCTCTGTGAAGATTTTGACCAGCTTGTCATCCTCACGAAACTCCCGATTATACAGGACAATTCCCCGGGTCTCAATTGACTCCAGCATGTTCTTCCATATACTCCTTCAAGCGTTTCATTGCTTCCTTGATAACCTCCATGCTGGCTGCATACGACAAACGCACATAGCCTTCACCATATTGACCAAAAGCAGCACCAGGAATGAAAGCAACCGCTTTTTCACGCGCAAAATCCTGCAAGAAAGCAAAGGAATCTTGATTATAACCAGCTGGGATTTTAGCAAAAATATAAAAGGCTCCATCTGGCTTAATAATCTCAAACCCAAGTGCGGACATCTGTTCGATAATATAATCCCGACGCTTCACATATTCCTTCTTCATTGGCTCCGCATCATCCCGACCTTCCGTCAAAGCTTCGATCGCAGCATACTGGTTCATGGTTCCAGCAGCCGTTACCAAATACTGATGGCTCTTGATGAGTTGGGCCGTCAATGCAGCAGGCGCAAAGATAAAGCCAAGCCGCCAGCCTGTCATGGCATGAGATTTGGACAAGCCATTAATGACAATAGTCTGCTCAGGAATAAAGGAGGCCATAGAGACATGCGCTTCTCCAGTATAAGTCAACTCTGAATAGACTTCATCACAAATCACAAAGACTTCATATTTTTTTAAGACAGCAGCTAATTCTGCCATCTGTTCGCACGAATAAGTGACACCCGTTGGATTAGCTGGATAATTAAGAATAACAGCCTTCAATTTTTCACCCTGCTCTAGAATGGCCTTTTCCAACTTTTCAGGAGTCAAGACAAAACGATCTGCTGTCGTATCAATTTCAATAATCTCCGCCCCAACCAAATTCACAATCGGTTCATAACCAGGATAAGCTGGTGCCGGAAGAAGCACTACATCTCCAGGTTCCAAGATTGCTGTCAAGGTTGCAGATAGGGCTTCAGTCGCACCGATCGTCACCAATATCTCATCTTCAGGACGGTAGTAAATACCATATTTATCAGCCACAAACTGACTCGCAGCCTCACGCAAAGCCAGCAAACCACTCATCCCAGTGTAATGGCTAAAATTCGCATCAATGGCAGCCTTTCCTGCTTCTTTTACATGTTCAGGAGTTGTAAAATCCGGTTCCCCCAAAGTCAAACGCAAGACACCAGGAATGGAAGAAATTGATTGATCGAACTGACGAATCAAAGAAACTTCGATCCGATTCAGATTTTTATTAAAACGTTTCGTTAAATCCATAGAACACCTCCAAAACACTTATATTCATTATACTATAAATAGGACCCCATCGCAAAAGAACAAGCCAGATCCCCACCTTTTGCTGACCACCAAAGGACATTTCAAAAATCCTTCCATGAAAAAAAGACTTAGCAATGCTAAGTCTTTCAAGCCATTATTGTTGACCACGTGTTGCCACATATTTCAATTGATCCGCATGTTTTGCCACAAAATCCTTCATTTCTGAATCAGGAATTTGACGAAGGTAGAGGTTAGAACGAATGGTTTCATCCTCTTCACGACAAGTTGACAATACTAAATACTTATCAGATGCTTTGATCTTGATATTAGGATTCTTCGTACGAGCTGACTCATAGATATTCTTCAATTGTGTCGTAAAATCATTGTCATCAGTAAAGCTTGTACGGTAGAAAGCGGTGTCCTCTGGGACAATGACCAATCCCATTACTTCATAATAATATTTCCGCTCTGGTGTCTCAATCACAACATACGGATGTTGGTCTAAATACTCTTGTTTGTCATAGTAGTTGACATCATTAAACATGCGATGATCGCCGACCTTACTACCACGAGCATGACCAAACAACCAAGTCAAACGATCACTGAAGTCTTTCTTGTTGTCCATATCCATGAAGACTGTCCCCATGTATGGTTCATTTCCACCATCAAACGTCTTATTCAAATAAGTTTCATTGTCAGTGGTTTGTACAACAGGTTCATCCAACTCAGTACCCGGTGCATAGACATAAGCGATTGCCTCAGGGTTAACAGCTGTTAACTGAGCAAAACGATTTTTCAAGTAATCTTTTTCTTCTTGACTTGGTTCATATTTAGTTTCTTGCTTGGTTGAACTTGTTCCAGTTGTTTTTTTAGCCGTGCTAGATGACTTAGTTCCTCCAAATGGATTAAAGAAAATAAATCCAGCAACAAGAACAACAACTGCAACAAGAGCAGCAATCACAAGACCCAATTTATTTGAACTTTTTTCCCCAGCTCTTTTCATTGATCGATCTCCTCTTGATGATTTTTTCTAAAAAATAACACTGAACCCGAAGGTCCAGTGATATTTTACGAGCTAATTAATAATCAAATTATTTAACTGCGCTTGTTTTTGGAAGAGCTTTACCAGCTTGTTTTGAATCAGCTTTACCAGCTTTAGCTGCGTCTCCACCTTTGTTTTCGTTAGATTTAGCTTCGCTTGTAGCTTGACCGTTAGCACCAGCTGCATTAGCTGCATCAGCAGAACCACCATGGTTAAGAGCTTTATCTTCTGCATCACGCATATCTTTTGTTTTGTTATCTTGAACACCAGTTGGATCGTTCCAGTATTTACCTGATGCGATAGCTGCTTTACGGTAAGTATCTTGAAGGTTAGCTACATATTTGTTACGGATGATGTTGTATGCTTCAGCGCGAGCTGCATCAACTTTAGCTTTGTAAGCTTCGTATTCATGTCCTGATCCGTATGCATCAAGAGCTTGTTGTGCTGCAACAACTGTTGGGTAAGCATTAACTTCAGCTTGGATATCAGCTTCGTGTGCTGCTACTTGTGTGTTTGCTTCGTCAGCGATATCGCGTTCAGAAACATAGTGTTTTTGGATCAAAGCATTTGAGCTGTAGTAGTTGTCAGATGCAAATGCTGGTGCTGCTGCTGCAAATACTGCAAGAGCTGCTACTGATGATAATAAAACTTTTTTCATTGTTTTATCTCCTTTTTTCTTTTCAAAAATTATTCGTTACTTCGTAACTAAAACTAGTATACTAGGATATTCTGCCTATGTCAAGACTTTTCTTATTTTTTTTGAAAAAAACTATCGATTTTTTTCCTGTTTCAAATGAATATTTCTTTACAGATATAAAATTTTATTGTATTTCTACTTTAATTCATGGTTCTAAAACCGTAAAAAGAGGGCAAGCTCCCCTCTACCAAGAAACATCTAGGAAAGACAATTGAAGAAAGACCAGAAGAAAGCAATAATCGTTCCCGTTTTGGAGATTGGGGAATCGATTCTGGGTGGAAAGACAATAGGAGAACCTTCTATTCTGACCTTAGTAGAACGAAAGACACGCTATGTTGTCACAAAGAAACTCGTGAAAAAGAAAGCAGAGTATGTCAATCAAGCAGTCTTAGAGTGTATGAAACTTTATCCCATTAAGTCCATAACTGCAGATAATAGAAACGAATTTTCATCATTGAGTAAGATAGAGGGTTAGATGTTTATTTTGCACATGCCTATTCATCTTATGAACGACAATGGACTACTAAGAGAGTTCATTCCGAAGAGGGCTTCGTTAAAAGAACTAAATCAGAATCTTTTAGAGGACTATACAAAGGCTATCAATGAAAGACCTAGACGAATTCATGGCTATCAGTCCGCAAAAAAGCTGTTTGAGCTAATACAAACAGCTCGAAAGATACTCACTTAATCAGAAGAACAACTTTGTTGAACTCGACTTGACAATTAGGGTTCTAAAATTTTTAAATACAAAACAATTAAACAGAAAAATTATATTTTTAGTAAAATGAAAAAGGAGAAAACCAATTTGTTTTCTCCTTTAACTAACTTAATAAAAGTTAATGAAAATAGATAAATAACTTAGATTATTTATTGAATCCTGCACCAAAGCGAGTGTTGTTCCCAAACTCACGAGTTGCATCATCCAAAGGTTTACCGTCAGTACCTGCAACTGGCTTAGCTGGATAAGTTTCAGCACCTGCAAAATTAATAGCTTTTTCTCCTCTTAATGGAGAAACAGCATAACCAAAACGGTTGTTGTGGTTATTAGCAGCATTTGCTTCTGTAACAATTTCTGTAGTTGGACGTGTTACACCAGGAATTGCTTTTGGATCTGGAGTAGCTGGAGTAGCTGGAGTAGCTGGCTTAGCTGGAGTAGCTGGCTTAGCTGGAGTAGCTGGAGTAGCTGGAGTAGCTGGCTTAGCTGGAGTAGCTGGAGTAGCTGGAGTAGCTGGCTTAGCTGGAGTAGCTGGAGTAGCTGATTTAGCAGCGTTAAATCCTGCACCAAAGCGAGTATTGTCACCAAACTTACGAGTTGCATCATCCAAAGGTTTACCATCAGTACCTGCAACTGGCTTAGCTGGATAAGTTTCAGCACCTGCAAAATTAATAGCTTTTTCTCCTCTTAATGGAGAAACAGCATAACCAAAACGGTTGTTGTGGTTATTAGCAGCATTTGCCTTTGTAACTGTTCCAGTAGTTGGAGCAGTTACTCCTGGGATAGAAGGAACTTTAGTAGCTGCATAAGAAACGCTAGCGATTGCTGACAATGCTAATACACTTGATAATAAAACTTTTTTCATAATAGTTTTATCTCCTTTTTCATATTTAATATAGATTGCTCTATATTGAACATTTTATACATATATGTTGGGTTTGTCAAGTGTTTTTACAATAAAACACTTTAATATCAACAAATTAATTTTAAAATTAGGTCTATTTGATACCCGAAATTACGATTTAGTAACATATTATACTTATCTATTAGAATTGTTCGGTTTTTAGACACTTTTACTCAATCGTTTCTCTATGAAATAGACAGCTCCCCCTAATTTTACCAGTTCCCTCTTCTTTTCCACTCCAATTATTTCCTATTTTACCGCACGATTTTTGGGCAGAGTCTTCTTTGGCATACTTGGATCCACCTTGTTTTCTAGTTTTTGAGCCGCTCGAATTAGTTCTTTTCGCTTCTTTTCTTTTTTTAGCGCTTGCCACCATTGTCTGATTCCCATTTCTACTTCCTCCTATACAAAAGAGGCTAGTTTCCCAGCCTCCTTATTCTTAACATTTTTTGGCATTTCCGATTTCAAATAGAGGGGACAGAGGACGATTTTCATGAATGCGAACAATAGCCTCAGCTAGAAGTTTCGCAATCGAAATTTGCTCAATTTTGTCAATCAAACGATCCTCCGATAGATAAATCGTATCCAACACCACCAACTTCTTAATGGCTGATTTTTGGATGTTGTCCATCGCTGGTCCTGATAAAACAGGGTGAGTACAGCTTGCATAAACTTCAACAGCACCTGCTTCTGCAAGGGCATCCGCCGCATGACAGATTGTACCAGCTGTATCAATCATATCATCAATCAAAATACAAGTCTTGCCTTCAACACTCCCAATGATATTCATCACTTCACTCGTATTCATCTTATCGACACTTCGACGTTTATCAATAATCGCAATCGGTGTCTTCAAAAATTCAGCTAATTTCCGAGCACGAGTCACACCACCATGGTCTGGACTGACAACAACATAGTCTTTCCCAATCATCCCGCGACGTTCAAAAAAGTCGGCGATCAAAGGCGCACCCATCAAGTGGTCAACCGGAATATCAAAGAAACCTTGAATCTGAGCAGCATGCAAATCAATTGTCAAGAGGCGATCAACTCCAGCAACCTCAAGCATATTGGCTACCAACTTAGAAGTGATTGGTTCACGAGCTCGAGCTTTCCGGTCTTGACGAGCATAGCCGTAATATGGCATCACCACATTAATGGATTGCGCACTAGCACGTTTCAACGCATCTACCATAATCAAAATTTCCATTAGATTATCGTTAACCGGCGAGCTAGTGGATTGCAAAATATAAACATCTTTCCCACGGATTGATTCTTCAATATTAACCTGAATTTCTCCATCAGAAAATTGACGAACCGTTGACTTTCCAAGCGGTAGTCCCATTTCTCGAGACACACGTTGAGCCAATTCTTGATTTGACGACAAAGCAAAGAGCATTAAATCAGAAAATGACATGATTTCCTCCAGTAAAATCTAAAACCATATTGTACAGTCAGCACAAATTTCTCCTGTAATCATTTTATCGCTTTTTAAGCAAATATTCAAATATTAATTTATGGAAATTACAAAATCTATCACTACCTAAATTCTATCAAAAAAGAAGCAGAACAAATGTTCTGCTTCAGTGTAATTCTTAGTTTGGATAGATATAAGTAACAGTACCTTGTGCTGTTGTTGGGTTAAACCAACCACGGTAGTTACCAATACTACGGATACCATTATAGTTAGACTCAGAAACTTGGATGCTTGTTGTAGATTGAACGGCTGTAACAACTGCTACGTGTCCATATCCACCATCATTCCAACATGCAATGGCACCAACTTGTGGTTGAGATCCTGTACGGAATCCTGCTGCTGCTGCACTTGCTGCCCATTGTCCACCATTACCCCAGTAATCACCAGCCCATGGAGCCAATGTCTTCGCACCCCATGTACATTCACCAACTGGATAAGATGATGCAGATGTACTATAAGTTGGACGAGAAGTAGTTGCTACTGGTGCTGCAGCTGCTTGAGTTTGAACAGTAGGTTGAGCTGCTGCTTGAGTTTGTGCCGCCGCTGGTGTTGCAGCAGGTGTTTGAGCTGCCGCTTGAACTTGTGCTTGAAGAGTTGTATTAGCAGAAGCTTTTACAGCTGCTTGTTGTTCTTTTTGTTTTGCACGGTAAGCTGCTTCAGCTGCTGCCGCTGCTGCTGCTGCTTTTTCAGCTTCCGCTTTTTGTTGCAACAAAGCATTTTTTTCGTTTTCAGCAGTTGATTTTTCAGCAGCCAAGTTCAATTGTGCTACTTTCAACTCAGCTTCTTTTGTTGACAAAGCTTGCGCATCATCTTCTAATTGCTGTTTGTTTGCAATGACAGTATTGATAGCATCGTTGTTTTCTTTTTGTTTTTGTGCAATCTCTTCTTTATCACGTTTTTGCTCTTGCAACATTTTGTTGTTAGCATCTGCAATTTCGTTCATAGCAGAAATACGTGAGATAGCTTCTGTCAAAGATCCAGAGCTAACAATCGCATTAATATAGCTTGTTGCAGTCCCAGTTGTTTGAGCACTACGTGCTTGATTTGCAAGTGATTCTTGACGAGCAACAATATTTTTTGACAACTCATCGATCTCAGCTGACAATCGTTCAGATTCTTCATTCAAACGGTCATTTTCAGCTTGAAGATTTTCTTGTTGTTTTTTAATTTCAGATACCTGACCTTGAATTTGATCTACCTGAGCTTGTGCACTTTGTTGTTGTTGATTAATACTATTGATTTTGTTATCTTGAGCAGCAATCTTATCATCTGTTGAATCAGCTGATACACCAGCTACGACAGCACCTTGTGATAAAGCAACTGTACTCAATAAGATTGTGGCAAATAATTTTTTCTTCATTAGATAAATTTTCCCTTTCTAATAAGACACTAACTAGTATAACAAATTTTTTAAAAATTTATATTACGCTATTGTTACATTTTTATTTCGAGTTTATAAATAAATCTTTTCAAGTAAAGGCTGTAATACTATTAATAGAAGCACATTCAAAATTAAACTTGGAAAAATTTGGTAAATAATTAGTGTAATCCAGTTAAATTTTATACTGATAAAAAGAATCAAAAGAAGATTTGTTAAAATCTGAAATAATAGAATCGTTAATAAAAATGTAAAAAAACGAGTCAATCGATTGACCAAAATAATCTGATTACACCGATAAAAAATCACCTGTAGTATAGGAAATACTATGAATGCAATTCCTAGAGTGTGTAAAAAATACACATCAAAACAAAAACCAAAGAAGACTCCCCACCAAATACTAGCTATCTCAGAGAAATAGAGACTCAATAACATAAAACCATATAGAAATAAAAATGAAGTAGGTTCAAAGGAGTTTGGACAGAAACGAGAAATAAGAAAAGAGATCTGCCCGTCAACAAATAAAGATAAGAATAAGATTAAAGGGAAAAAATGGTACTTACGTATGACTTTCACACTACTCTCCAATCAATAGTACATAACGATTGACATCTAAATTAGCCTTTGGTTTCACACGAATTTCTTGCCCTAACTGATCAGATGCCTTTTGAGTAGAAGTTACTGTACCAAGAGGTAAGTCACTACTCTTATATTTTCCTAAACCACTTGTTGAAACCAGAGATCCTTTTTTAATTTCAACTGGATCTCCAATTTGCAACAACCGAAACTCACCTGTCTTCTCGTCATAACCATTTAATAAAGCAAAAATAGATTGACCTTGACTCTCAATTTTAAACGTCAGGTGTTGTGAAGAAATAGTATCTTCGACTAATAATTTCACTTTGCTAGAATTTTTCTCTATACTTTCTACCACACCAATGACGCCACCAGACGAAAGAACAAACATAGAATCAGAAATTCCATCTGAACTACCTTTATCAATAACAAATTCCTGATCCCACGAACCATAATTACGGTCAATAATCTCACTAACGACTTGTTTAGAACCCGATACAGAATTCTTGATTGACATCAAATCCTTTAATTCTCTATTTTCTGATTCCAAACGGTTAAGTTTTGACTGGTCAATATCCTTTTGATAAAGACGTGATTTTAACGAACGGTTTTCATCATTCAATTCAGATAAATTCTTTAAATCCTTTGCCTTAGATTCCACAACAACAAATGGTTCCGATACTGCCTTATCAACAATAGATAATAGATCAGAAGATTTTAAAACAATAGAAGTTCTAACAGATGGAAAAAGAAATAAAATTCCTGAAACAGTTAAAACAAACACAAAACTAAAAATTTTAAAGAATCGATTCAAGAACATAGACAAAACCTTCAAAATATAAAAAATAGTTTGAGATGACATCTCAAACTTGGAAATTATACGGAGAATGGGGGATTCGAACCCCCGCGCCGGTTACCCGACCTAACGATTTAGCAAACCGTCCTCTTCAGCCTCTTGAGTAATTCTCCAAAATGGGCACGAGTGGACTCGAACCACCGACCTCACGCTTATCAGGCGTGCGCTCTAACCACCTGAGCTACGCGCCCAAGTTAAAAACTTGGTAAAGAACCTATGTTCAAAGCGGGTGACGAGAATCGAACTCGCGACAACAGCTTGGAAGGCTGTAGTTTTACCACTAAACTACACCCGCTTATTATTAAAAGAAATGGCGCGAGACGGAATCGAACCGCCGACACATGGAGCTTCAATCCATTGCTCTACCAACTGAGCTACCGAGCCAAATTGCGGGAGCAGGATTTGAACCTACGACCTTCGGGTTATGAGCCCGACGAGCTACCGAGCTGCTCCATCCCGCGTTAATATTAAGGAGGATGTGGGATTCGAACCCACGCACGCTTTTACACGCCTGACGGTTTTCAAGACCGTTCCCTTCAGCCGGACTTGGGTAATCCTCCAAGATAACAATGGACCTTGTAGGACTTGAACCTACGACCACTCGGTTATGAGCCGAGAGCTCTAACCAGCTGAGCTAAAGGTCCAACAAGATCAACAATATAGCGGCGAAGGGGATCGAACCCCCGACCTCCCGGGTATGAACCGGACGCTCTAGCCAGCTGAGCTACACCGCCATAATATCGGGAAGACAGGATTCGAACCTGCGACACCTTGGTCCCAAACCAAGTACTCTACCAAGCTGAGCTACTTCCCGATCTAAAGCTACCGCTTTATGCACCCTAGAGGAGTCGAACCTCTAACCGCCTGATTCGTAGTCAGGTACTCTATCCAGTTGAGCTAAGGGTGCTCGTTCCTATTCAATTATTACATAGCCTTGCGACCATGCACCCTAGAGGAGTCGAACCTCTAACCGCCTGATTCGTAGTCAGGTACTCTATCCAGTTGAGCTAAGGGTGCTTCTTTCAACCTTTGTCTATGCCGAGGACCGGAATCGAACCGGTACGATCGTTACCAATCGCAGGATTTTAAGTCCTGTGCGTCTGCCAGTTCCGCCACCCCGGCCTCCTCAAGCGAACGACGGGATTCGAACCCGCGACCCCCACCTTGGCAAGGTGGTGTTCTACCACTGAACTACGTTCGCATTGCTTTCTTTATAT
>NZ_JAPVYY010000007.1:0-113070 GCF_041432105.1 Streptococcus sp. 27098_8_148
TTGTCTCGTCCCTTATTGCTTGGTCAGGACAATAATCCCTTGATCATCCTCTGCTTGTTCCAAGTCTTCTAGCGACAACTGATTTCCTTCGATCCGATAGCGATAAGGCTCATCTCCGATACGCATGGATTGATTGACCGGATCAATACTAACCTCTTTGGTCTCTTCTTCTCCATCAGCATCTTGTACCGTAAACGTGCCTTTTCGCCCCGTCACAACTAAGAGAATCGTATTTTCCTCGTCCTGTCCTCGATAACTGCCATCTATGGACATTCCTTCTTTCTGTTCTTCACTCGCTGACGTCACAGTCTGTGATGAAGCAGACGTCTGTTTGCTTGAAGTCTGTGTCGCTTTTTCTTGCTGGCCACAAGCAGTCAGGAAAAGGGCTACTGCCAAGGTCAGTATAGACATGATTTTTTTCATTAAGAACGACTCCTTTCGCCATAACCGTATACTATCTACCACCAGTATACGCCAAGAAAGTCTTTAGGTCAATTGTTTACCCCTCTAATAAAAATGCCCTTACTTCTGCAATAAAATACAAGGATCCTGTCACAAATAAGACTTCATCTGGACGACTCTGATCCATAAATTCTTTGATATAGGCCTTGTAGTCAGCTACATAGGGCAAGTCTTGTCGGTCACCTTGTGCCACCACTTCTCCGTAATGGAAGGTTGTCAAAATCAATTCAGCTTCTGGCAATCCCGCTTGAAGCGTTTGGAGCATCCCGCTATAATCTTTTCGCTTGAGGGCTCCAAATAAAATCTTCACGCGCTTTCCTGCTAAGCTATTGGCAAATTCGATCAAGCGTAACATAGCATGAGGATTATGAGCGCCATCCAGATACACCTGGTCACCAAACAACTCTAGACGTCCCGGCCACCTTGTCTCTTGCAAGGCGTGCTTGACCTGCTCCATATCCACTTCTTGATCTAGCCCCTCCATATAGAGGAGAAAGGCCTCCAGAGCTACTGCAGCATTTTCCCGTTGGTAATCACCCTTCAAGCCCAGAGACGGCCAGACAAGATCCACACGTTCATTCCAAAAACGGTCCTGCTCTAAGCCAAAATCTTTCTGGAAGGCATGGAGATCCACATCCAATTGCTTCGCTTTTTCTTGACAAACAGCTATGGCATCATCCGACAAGGGACCCACCACAGCTTTCTTGCCCTTCTTAAAGATTCCTGCCTTTTGCTGGGCGATTTCTGCAATCGTCCCTCCCAGTGTTTCCTGGTGATCCAGGCCAACCGAAGTGATCACTGCGATCTCTCCTGCCACTACATTGGTCGTATCTAGAAGCCCACCGATGCCAACTTCCAACAAGACTACATCCACAGCTTGCTCCTTAAAATACAAGAGGGCCATGAGACAGATAATCTCAAAATAAGAGAGTTGGTCCTGGGTTTGAAGCAAGGTCTGCTCCATTTGTTGGACTTCTTGACCAATCCGAGTAAAATCTTCATCTGAAATCGGCTGACCCCCAATACAAATCCGATCATGGATACTGATCATATGAGGAGAGGTAAAGGTCCCAACCTTCTTTCCGTGAGCCATCAATAATTGACGCAGAAAGGCGATTGTGGATCCCTTCCCATTGGTTCCTGTCACATGAAGAATCGGATAAGCCTTATCTGGCCTCCCTAAAAGGCTCACTGCCTGCTCCATACGATCCAGGCCCGATCGAAAATTCAGACCGATCCGACTATTCATCCATTGCTCAATCTTATTCACATCTTCCTCCTAAAAGAAAAAAGCGACAAAGCCTCTTCTGACGTTTGCGCTCCTTTCTTTTGTAATTGTTTCGTTCTCATTTTACAGCAAGTCCATCGGACTTCCTGCTTTTTCTTGTTTCTTGAAGCAGGGCTAAAAACATCCACCGGATGTTTCAACTCTTTCTAGTTTCTAGGAGTTGAGGTGATACAGTCTCCCAGACTGTATCACTCCTCCATAAAGCTGTTGAAGACTTCTTCGATCATATCCCATTCTGCATCTGAGTCTTCTGGGATTGGTTGAAGGTCGCCTTCTGTTCCGTCTTCGTTTTCTGTAAATGAATAAGCTTGGATTTCAACTTCGCCGTTTTCATCTTCTTCTGCATTTGCAGGGATCAAAAGGACATAGTTCTTTCCAAATTCTTCTTTGCCATCAATGGTCAAAAGAATTTCAAACAAGGTTTCATTTCCTTGTTCGTCCACCAATGTGATTAATTCACGTTCTTCATGGTCGTGGTTATGATCATGTGCCATACTATTCTTCCTCGTTTTCTTTCTAAAAATTGCGATCTAAATAATTTTGTAAAATGAGCTGCGCTGCTAACTTATCAATAACTTTTTTACGTTTGCTACGGCTAATATCTGCTTGCTCAATCAACATCCGCTCTGCAGCAACTGTCGTCAACCGTTCGTCTTGGTAGTCGACTGGCAACCCAAACTTTTCAGCAATCATTGCGCCATAAGCCTGACTGGCTTCCACACGCGGTCCGCTTGTGTTGTTCATGTTTTTTGGTAAGCCTACAACAAAACGGTCCACCTTATATTGAGCCACTAATTCGGCCAAGCGCTCCAAACCGAATTCTTTTTTGTCTTCATCGATTTGGATGATTTCAAGACCTTGAGCTGTAAAACCGAGAGGATCACTCACAGCAACCCCTACGGTC
The DNA here is from genome assembly GCF_041432105.1 of Streptococcus sp. 27098_8_148. Lineage (NCBI taxonomy): Bacteria > Bacillati > Bacillota > Bacilli > Lactobacillales > Streptococcaceae > Streptococcus > Streptococcus sp. 27098_8_148. The sequence goes on from NZ_JAPVYY010000007.1 coordinate 2,655, forward strand.
TTTGAGCCAACATCCAATCCCATAATTCTCATTAGAGGTCTATTCCTTGCCCTTTCAAATAATAACGTACCAATTCTTCCACGATCTCATCTCGTTCATATTTACGAATTTGGTTCCGTGCATTATTATAACGAGGTACATAGGCAGGATCACCACTGAGTACGTATCCTACGATTTGATTAATTGGATTGTAGCCTTTTTCATCCAGTGACAAGTAAACATCTTTCAAGGTCTCGCTAATTTCCTTACGATTTGAATCATCAAGATTAAAACGTACTGTTTCATCTGTAAATCCCACAAGAACACCCTCTTTCCTTAGAATATTACTATTATACCATAATCAAGAGTTTTCCACAACGGTCAAGCCCTTGATTTTACAGCTTTTTCAAGCATTTTTGAGCTATTTCAGTTAAACTGTTTTTTTATTTTTGCTCACTTGCTCCAGCATTGATAAGATTGTCCGCAAATTGACTCGGTGTCAACTTCAACAACTCTGGTAAGTGATTGTTTTTGAAGTAAGTCATGCCTTCGGCCTTCTTCACATCCATCGCTTCAAAGTCATAGGTGATGGTTACCTTGTATTCATTCTCATTTTCCAAGGTTAAATCAGCTGTGAAACCTGGCACTGTCAAAGCTTCCTTAAAGGCATCGTCCTTGTTAAAGGATTCTCTCAATTGCTTTTGTGCTTCCTCGACTCCAACCTGTTGGATCCCTTTTTTCAACTCCTCATCGGTTGCCGTCACATTGATAGTCTCCAACTTTTTAAAGGTGTTCCCCACATAGGTGACGATTTGCGTCTGTTGTGTTCCCTTATCATCTTTTGGAAAGACAAAGGTCCTAGTGATGACTTTATTTTCTTCAGCTTTTTGTAGAATACTCTTATTATCCTTTTGCAGCTGCTCTGCTTTTGCTTGGAGCGCCTTTTGTTCACTTGAATTTGGCGTTTTCGCTTGTTTTTTTTGACCGCATCCAGTCAAACACAAGGCAAGCGCACCCAATAAGAAGATTTTCCTTTTCATTTTCCATTCCTTACTAGTTATTGTTTTCTAAAATATTGTATCATAGATTTCGTAAAATGGCGCAGTAAACTGCTTTTCATTCCGATTTTTAAAAAGAAAAAATCAGAAACAAATTGTTTCTGATTTTCAACCACTTTAAAGAGCTGCACGCATCCGCGCTTCTGCATTTTCTACATTTCTAACTGATCGTGGCAAGAAGGCACGAATATCATCTTCTTTGTAGCCCACTTGGAGACGTTTGTCATCTACCAAGATCGGACTTTTAAGAATACGAGGTGTTTCCATGATGATGTCAATGACTTCATTGACACTCAAGTCTTCGATGTCCACTCCTAGATTTTTAGCGTATCGATTTTTTGAAGAGACAATACTTGCCACTCCATTTTCAGTCTTTGTAAGGATATCCAATAATTCTTCTTTGGTGATCCCTTCCTTACCGAGGTTTTGTTCTTTATAAGTTAGCTGGTGAGCGTTGAGCCAAGTCTTTGCTTTTTTACAGCTGGTGCAACTTGACACTGTATAAATTTTAATCATGCATGCACTCCTTTCGCTACACGATAATACTATCGTATTAAATTATAACACAAAAACCATCAGTCTAGCGACCTATTTTGAAAAAAATTAATCTTCAATTTCAATCGCATCATCTAAATCTAGAGTTACTTCTTCTACGACAGGAGCTGCTTCTTCAGTTTTATCAAGGGTTTTCACTGCTTCGTCTTCTTCGATCAAACCAAAATGAATCCGAACCTTGTGGTCGATTTCGTCAAAAATTTCTGGGTGGTCAGCCAAGAATTTCTTAGCATTTTCAGATCCTTGACCAATTTTTTCGCCGTTATATGAGTACCAGGCACCAGCTTTTTGGATGATATCCAAATCTGTTGCAATCTTCACCAATTCACCTGTACGTGAAATTCCTTCCCCGTACATGATTTCAACCATGGCTTCTTTGAACGGTGGAGCCACCTTGTTCTTCACAACCTTGATCTTGGTTTCCTTACCAACGTTGGTATCTTTTTGGTCCCCAGTCCCCTTGATTTGAGTGTTTCCACGAACATCTAGACGGACAGAAGCGTAGAATTTAAGGGCACGACCACCAGGTGTGGTTTCAGGGTTCCCAAACATGACCCCAACTTTTTCACGCAATTGGTTGATAAAGATGGCAATGGTCTTGGTCTTATTGATAGAAGCTCCGAGTTTACGCATCGCTTGGCTCATCATCCGCGCTTGCAAACCAACGTGGCTATCCCCGATATCTCCATCGATTTCCGCACGTGGGACCAAGGCCGCAACAGAGTCGACAACCACCAAATCAACCGCACCAGAGTCGATCAATTTACCAGCAATTTCAAGTCCTTGTTCCCCTGAGTCTGGTTGAGACAAGAGAAGTTCGTCGATATTGACTCCGAGAGCTGCTGCATAAGATGGATCCAAGGCATGCTCGGCATCGATAAAAGCAGCAATGCCTCCTTCTTTCTGTGCTTGCGCTACTGCATGGAGGGCAACGGTTGTTTTACCAGATGATTCTGGACCATAGATTTCGATGATCCGACCTTTTGGATAACCACCAGCACCCAAGGCAATATCAAGCGCCAAGGAACCAGAGCTCATGACTTGAACTTTTTGCTCTGCACGTTCGCCCAAACGCATGATCGATCCCTTACCAAAATCCTTTTCGATCAACTTCAGGGCATCATTGAGCGCTTTTTCACGTTCATCTCCAAATTTCTTAGAGATATCATCTAATTTTTTCTGTTTTTTCGCCATTCTTTTCTCCTATTTTTTACTATACAGGAAATGTATGCAACTCACCGACGCTTTACATTTCCTATCCATTTTTAGAATTATTCTTCATTTGGCACAAGCTTCATTATACCAAATTTTCACCATTTAATACAGCCAAGCGCACCAAATTAAAGGCATGAAGGACTGCAATTTCGCGGACATCCGCCCGGCTACGTCCAGCGATATTAACTTGGACACTATCCACTCCATTTGGAGTCGCAAGTCCGATAAAGACAGTCCCTGCTGGGTGCCCTTCTAGACTATCTGGCCCCGCAACTCCGGTCAGGCTAACACCATAATCGGATCCTGTTAACTTACGGGCCTGTGAAGCCATGGCTTGAGCGGTAAAATGAGACACCACTCCATGTTGCTCTAACTCTTGAGCTGGAATAGACAACATCTTGCTTTTTTCTTCCAGACTATAGGTGACAAAACCACCCGCGAAGATGCTGGACGCACCTGAAAAATCTGCCAAAGTCGCTTGGAAAAGGCCAGCCGTCAGGCTTTCTGCAGCTGTAATGGTCTTACCAGTCCGTTTCAAGAGATCAAAGGCCACCTTGGCCATCGAATTATCATCCCCATAACCGTAAAACAGTTCATGCAAGGGTTGATGGTCCAGGGTGTGGCGTGATAAGATTTCCTTTTCTAAGACATCGAGCTTAGCATCCGCTGAGGCTTGATCCTTCGCCTTTGTAGACAGACGCAAGGTCACTTCTCCCGTCTTGGCATAAGGGGCCACTGTCGGATCACTCTGCTCTTCAATGATATCTGCTAGGATCGTAACTAGCTGGCTTTCCCCAATCCCAAAGAAGCGCAAGACTCTTGAAAAGAGCTCTTCCCCTGTCGTCAAATGAGGCACCAATTGTTCATTGACCATGGGTTTTAACTCACTTGGAGGACCAGGTAGAACGACATAGGTCACACCATCGACTTCAATCAAACCTCCAACCGCGAGACCTGTACGGTTTTGAAGGGGGATTGAACCGGCAATCAATTGTGCTTGTCGCTCATTATTGGGCGTCCGGACATAATCAGGGCGGCTGGCAAAGAAGGTGTCGAGTTTGGCAAGCGCTGTTGGATCAAAAACCAGTTCTTTCCCTAAGAACTTAGCAAGGGTTTGCTTGGTCAAATCATCCTCTGTTGGCCCAAGTCCACCACATAAAATCACCAAATCACTGCGTTTTGAAGCTGTCTCAATGGTCGAGAAGAGACGACCTTCATTGTCTCCTACCGCCACATGATAATAGACATCAATTCCTAAACTAGCCAATTTTTCAGACAAGAATTGAGCATTGGTGTTGACAATTTGTCCTGTTAGAATTTCTGTTCCAACTGCAATAATTTCCGCCTTCATGGTGCCTCCCACTTATACTATTCGTAATTTTCATTTCATTTTAACACAATTTCCTAAATTATTTAAAAAAGTCGCAACCTGCGACTTTTTATTGTTCCTATTTCCAATCACAATCATTCTCATGATCATTGAAACGCTTATTTAATTTATAGACAATCATATTAACAAAAGAGCCCGTAGGCTCTCTTGCTATTTTTTAAGTTCACGAATAATCATGACAGGAATCGTAACAATTCCAAAAATAACGTACAGCACAGCCCATTTAAATAATGTCCATAATGTTTTCATAAACTTCCCCCATTTGTTTATTTACAAAATACCACTATTACTTTGATGTTTCTAGTAGCTTGATGAATCAATTATATATCATTTATTGTCCGTTTGCAATCTTCATTTATATATTAAATATTTAATCCCTACTATTTACATAATAATAATAATAATCGTTATACCATTCTCCTATTTCACCAACATCTTAAGGGCTGACTTGATATAGTTTTCTGCTGTATCGGTCGTACCTTCAAAGAACTTCTTGATTTTCTTAAGTTCCGTTGCTTTGTAGCCCAATGCCAACATGGCTTCCATAGCTTCTTCAAGGGCTTGGTTTTCTTCTGCAACTTTGGCTTTGGTCTGAGCCGGTGCATCTTCTAGATCAAGATTGATCTTACCTTCCAAGTCCAGCACCATCTGTTGGGCTGTTTTCTTGCCGATCTTTGGAAACTTGGTCAAGTAAGTGATATTCTTGCTTTCGATGGCTTGGACAAGGCCTGCATTGTCATCTGCAGCAATGATGGCCAGAGCTGATACAGGTCCAATCCCAGAGACTGAGATCAAGTTTAAAAAGAGCTGTTTCTCTTCTTCGGTCGCAAAGCCATAGAGAAGGTGAGCGTCTTCCCGAACCACTTGGTGCAGGTAGACTTGCACCTCTTGGTTCATTTTACCAGAGTAGGCATAGGGATTGGCCACATGCAAGAGATAGCCGATTCCAGCTGTTTCTACCACGATGTATTTGGCGGTAATTTTCGTTAAGATTCCTTTAATGTATTCGTACATAAGATTCCTTTATTGTTTGATTAATATTTGCCCAATTCCCGTAAACTGGTGTGATTTTCCTGAATGCGTCGGAACATCTTTTCCATGTCGGACTTGGTGAAGTTGACCAAGACCGGACGGCCATGAGGGCAGTTATAAGGGTTGTCACATTGGGACAGTTGGTAGATGAGATCCCGTGCAGAGTAATCGTCCAGTGTGTGATTGGCCTTGATGGAGCGTTTGCAGGACATCATGATGGCCAACTCAGCCCGGTATTTCTTGATGGACACTTCCTTGGTCAAAAGGAGCATATCACACATTTCATAGATGCCCGACTCGATCTCTTCTTCCTTCATCCAGATCGGATGCTCCCGCAAGATCAACTGGTTGGCTCCGTATTCTTCTAAGTAGACGCCCACTTCTTCTAGAAGGTGCTTGCGCTGTCGCAGGCGGATCAGATCGTCTGTAGGGAACTCAAAGATATAAGGCACCAGCAGTTGTTGCTGACTGCCGTCTACGTCCCCGATGCTCTCCCGGTATTCTTCGTATTTGACCCGCTCTTGGGCCGCGTGCTGGTCAATGATATATAGGCCCCCATTTCCTTGGGCAAAGAGATAGGTTCCATGCATCTGACCAAAATATTCTAACTCTGGGAAGGTCGAATGTTCTTCCCCATCCAACTTATCATAGGCCTTGTCTAGACTAGCCAGATCCAACTCTGGGTGATCCAGTTCATCATAAACCACAGTCTTTCTTTCCGCAAACTTAATCGCGCTTGTCGGTTTTTCTACGGTGTTTTCTTGGCTTGTAGAATCAGCAGTTAGCTCATCTGTTAGAGGTAATTGAGGATCTGCCACTTCTGGTCGAAGTTTGAAATCTTGACTTTCTCGATCATAATAGAGGCGGTTTTCCTTTAAAGGCAGGGTCGTCTGTTCTGGCTTTTCTGTTCGGCGAATGGTCGACTTGGCTAGATTTTCTAGAGCATCCGGAATCAGGTCCTGCTCTTTCAAAGCATTCGCAATCGCTTGGGAAATCAAGGCCATCAGTTCTCGTTCTTTGGAGATACGAACCTCTTGCTTGGTCGGGTGAACATTGACATCCGCTAAGTAAGGGTCTATCTGGATATGAATGATCGCGAGCGGAAAGCGCCCCACCATGAGTTTACTGCCGTAGCCGTCTAAAATAGCTCGATTGAGCAAGAAATTCTTGATATAACGGCCGTTGATAAAGAGACTGATGTAATTGCGATTGGCACGAGTCAATTCAGGCAAAGACACAAAGCCCGTCACTTCAAAATCCAGGTCGCGATTTTCAATGGCCACCATCTTCTTGGCAGACGCGAGGCCATAGACACCCGCAATCGCTTGCCGGAGATTGCCCGTCCCCGCTGTTTTGGTCATTTCTTTTCCATCATTGATCAAGGTAAAGGCAATCTCAGGATGGGCCAAGCTCAAGCGGTTGAGAATATCCACGATATGGGATAGCTCTGCCTGCTGGCTCTTTAAATACTTGAGACGGGCAGGTGTATTAAAAAAGAGATCTTCCACTGTGATCTTGGTCCCGACAGGGCTTGTCGCTGGCTCCACTTCCTCAATTTCGCCACCCTTTGCGACCAATTTGGTCCCGTGGGCAGCTCCTTCTTGCGCCGTTAGAAGGGTTAGAATACTGACAGAAGCAATGGAAGGCATGGCCTCACCACGAAAACCAAGCGTTCGAATACGAAAAAGATCTGCTTGACTCTTGATCTTACTGGTCGCATGTCGACGGAGGGCCAAAGCGACCTCATCGTGCGCAATTCCTTCCCCATTGTCTGTAATCCGAATCGACTTCAATCCTGCTTCTTCGATTTCAACAACAATCTGGCTAGCTCCAGCATCGATCGAGTTTTCAACCAATTCCTTGACCACACTAGCAGGTCGTTCAATCACTTCACCTGCCGCAATCTGATTGGCGAGGACTTCTGGCAATTCAATAATCTGTGGCATGTCTGCTCCTTTACCTATTTTTTCACCGATACATGTAGCTCTATTATACCACAGATCCACAAGACTCCCTTTCTTAAAAAATAGAGGCTGGCCCATCTTCTTCCTTAAAAACCGCATAGGCAAAGAAAATGACCACATAGACAAATCCCCTTGTCTTCCCTTTGGAAAAAGTGTTTAATAGTAGTGTAAAGAAGGAGCCGGGCTAGCAGGCCAACCGACTTTACCCAAAGGAGGGAGAAACGATCTTATGAAAGTTGAAGTACACATTGATTCCCACTTCCAAGAAGAAGCGGTGATGATCACAGCACCTGCACTATCTGCGCGTGTAGAGAAAATCCGTGACTTTGTGGAAGAATTGGATCAAAAAGGGCGCTTACGTGCCAAAAAGGATGGGGAAGCTTACCTGATCGAAAGCCAGCTATTCCAACGTTTTTACATTGAAAATCGGCAAGTAATTGGTGAGACCATGACAGATCAATTTATTCTGACTGGGCCACTCTATCAGTTATCTGAAGACTTACCGACCTGCTTTCTCAAAATTTCCCAATCTGAAATTATCAACACAAAAGAAATCGATCACCTGCACTTTACTAGTGGAGGATCGGTGCAAATCTATCTTAAAAACGGGAGTCTGACCTACTCCTCCCGTCGTTACTTGAAAGCCATTAAGGAGAAATTATCATGCTAAAACAATCTTTTTCTGACGCCCTAAAAGGGATTTTCATCGGGCTCATCTTATCCATCTTCTTTTCCTATCTCTTCTCACCTGAGTTGTACCTTCCCTTAAGTCCCAACTCTGCAGTCGGTCGCTGGATGTTCTTGCATCATGTTCACGGCTCACTGGTCATGCTCTATTGTGCTCTCGTTTGGGGTGCGATTGGGGTCCTCTTTAGCTTCGGAAGTCTCCTCTTTCAAAAAGACTGGAGCCTCTTACGGGCTACTCTGAGCCATTACCTACTCATGTTACTTGGGTTTATTCCCCTAGCTACCTTGGCCGGCTGGTTTCCAGCACGACTCGGATTTTACTTCTCACTCGTTGTCGAATTCACCCTCGTTTACGTGATCATCTGGTTGGTCTCCCATCATTTTTATAAAAAACAAGTTCAAGAAATCAATCAAAGCATTGCTAACCACTAAAGGAAAAGATCCTCGCCGTCACGAGGATCTTCTTTTATAATTTCTTTTTCAATTTGGCGACTGCCATCATGACTTCCATGGGAGTCATATTGTAGAGATCCAGATTCTTCAATTCTGTGATCACTGTATTTTCTGGCTCTTCCTCAAAGAGGGACATTTGTTCAGCAACCTGCGAAGGTACTTCCTTTTTAGGGGTTGCATCCGCAAGCGGTACTTGCTGGGCTTGTCCTTCGAGCTTGGTCAAAATCGCATCCGCCCGCTTCAGCAATTCTTCTGGCAAACCAGCGATCTTGGCCACGTGAATCCCATAGGACTTATCTGCTGGGCCGGGTTCAATCTTGTGCAAGAAGGTAACCTGACCATCTCGCTCCAAGGTCGCAACATGGACATTTTCCAAGCGAGACAAGGTTTCTGAAAGAGCCGTCAATTCATGGTAATGGGTCGCAAACAAGGTTTTGGCACCGGTGCAATCGTGAATGTATTCGATGATGGATTGGGCGAGGGCCATCCCATCATAGGTCGCCGTTCCCCGTCCCAACTCATCAAACAAAATCAAGGACTGGGTCGTTGCCTTGCGAATGGCGTGATTGGCCTCCATCATTTCCACCATGAAGGTAGACTGACCCGATACCAGGTCATCAGCAGCTCCGATTCGAGTATAAATCGCATCAAAGATTGGCAACTCGGCCTTTTGCGCTGGAACATAGGAGCCAATTTGGGCAAGAATCACAATGATCGCCAATTGGCGCATATAGGTAGACTTCCCGCTCATATTTGGCCCCGTAATCAGCTGAATATCCCGTTCCTCATCCATAAAGATGCTATTAGGAATATAGGACTGGGCTCCCATGACTTTCTCGACAACTGGATGGCGACCTTTGTCGATCGCGATTCGTCGTTCTTCATGAAAGAAGGGACGATTCAATTGTTGCGACTCAGCGACACTGGCTAAACTTTGTAAAACATCAACCGTCGCAATCGCCTGAGCTAACTGTTGCAGACGTTGGATATACTTGCCAACTTCTTCACGAATCCGCATAAAAATCGTATATTCCAGATTAGCAGACTTCTCACGCGCCTCTAGCATATCTCCTTCGATACGTGCCAATTCCTCCGTACCAAAGCGTTCTGAATTTTTCAAGGTCGCCTTGCGGAAAAAGTGAGCAGGAACGTGACTCAATTGAGAATTGGTGACATGGAAATAGTAGCCATCCTTCTTGTTGTAATCAATCTTTAGACCTGTAATGCCACTGGCTTCGCGCTCCTTGGCTTCAATCTCAGCAATCCAACCAGTACCATCTCGAAGAACGACACGGTACTGGTCCAATTGCTCGTCAAACCCAGTTCGGATGATATTTCCCTCCGTAATAACAGCAGACGCTTCCGGAGCAATAGCTGAGGTAATCAAGCGGTGCAACTCAGGAAGTTCATCCAAGCGTGCAATCAAGACATCTAAGACCGGATCACCAATTCCCAGTAGAATCGACTTGATCGTCGGCACATGCCCCAGAGTATCTCCTAGCTGCAAGAGATCCTTAGGATTGATCTTACCAAAGGAAACCCGACTCGCTAAGCGTTCAATGTCATAGACCCCTTTGAGGCTGTCGGTCAAATCGCTCCGTTCAAAGAAATGATCCATAAAGACCTGAATGATGTCCTGGCGCTCTCGAATCCGTTTCAAATCGACTAAGGGTTTCTGAATCCAGGACCGCAACAAACGACCGCCCATGGCCGTCTTGGTTTCATCCAAATACCAATACAAGCTACCATGTTTCTTCCCAGTCCGTGCATTCTCTGTCAAATCCAGACTAGCCTTGGTCGCAAAGTCCATCTGCAAGAAATCGCAAATCTCATAATGATGGGCTTTTTTGAGGTGGCTCAATTCCCGCATTTGTGTCTGGTGGACATACTGGAGAAGTTTTCCAGCCGTTTTCTTTTCGAGCTCACTCAACTGATCCCCTAAGAGTTGAACATCGTCAAGCACCGTCTCTACATGTGACAGCAAAAGATTCATCTGGCTAATAAACACACGCTCTTCCTGTTCTGGCAACTCATAACCCAGGACCACCTCACGCGCACGTAAATTGCGGATTTCTCCACAAACCATAGTGAAGTCATTGAGGGTCGTCACCTGAAACTCCCCTGTTACCAGATCCATATAGGCTAGCCCATACTCATTCCCTGAACGATCCAAGGCAACCAGGAAGTTGTTCTCACTATCTGGCTTGGTCGAATCCACCACTGTACCCGGCGTAATCACCTGTACGACTTCACGCTTAACGACCCCCTTGGCTTCTTTGGGGTCTTCCATTTGTTCTGCAATCGCGACCTTATACCCCTGTTCAATAAGAACATCAATATACTGCTGGGCCGAGTGGTAGGGAACACCCGCCATAGGAATTGGATTCTCTGCATTTTTATTCCGTGAGGTTAAGGAAATCTCTAAAATTTGAGCTGCATTCACTGCATCTTCATAAAATAATTCGTAAAAATCTCCCATTCGAAACAGCAAAAAGGCATCCGGATAGTCTTTTTTGATATCTAGATACTGCTGCATTCCAGGGGATATTTTCTCTACTGCCATACTTCTTTATTCCTTACTCTTGCATCATTTTCTGACGCAAGCCCCATAGATGAAAACAGGAGTAGATAGCTCACTATCTTCCTCCTTTTGACATCTCTCTTTCTCTCCAACGGGGCTTGATTACTGCATCATCCCTAAAATTTCATTTTGAATTTCAATGGCTGCCTCTTGGTCACGGCAGACAATCAAGAGGGTATTGGCCCCTGCTACTGTTCCCAAAATACGCTCATCTGACATTTCATCTACACCATTGGCCAAGAGAGCTGCTTCTCCTAGTTCTGTCCGCAAAACCAAAGTGAATTCTGCTCGTGAGACCGACTTGGCATGGCTGGACAACATAATATAAATCTCTGCCACCTCAGGCTCATTTGGCAAAATATAATACAACTGGTCTTTTCGTTTCACCTTGACTAGACCCAGATCGCGCAAATCTCGTGACAGAGTTGTTTGCGTTACAGCAATTCCTTTTGCTTCTAACCGATCCTGAATCTCTTTTTGAGTCGACAATTTTTCATTTCGAATCATTTGTTGAATCAAAAGGTGACGTTCTGTCTTTTTCATTGGACCTCCACTTTTGAATAAATATACTTTAAATTATACCAAAAAAATTGAAAATTCGCTCAGAATTGTGTTAAAATAATAGTTAAAAGGACTAAGGAGCTAATATGAACAATAAAGAACTCATTGCTAGTGAATTGGCCAAAGTGATTGACTCTCTTGACCAAGATGCTATTTTAAATTTGCTTGAACAACCAAAATCATCTGATCTTGGTGACATTGCTTTTCCAGCCTTCTCACTTGCAAAAGTGGAACGCAAGGCTCCTCAAGCAATCGCTGCAGACATTGCTGAAAAGATCGACCAAAGTGCCTTCGAAAAAGTCGTTGCAACTGGACCTTACGTGAACTTCTTCTTAGACAAATCTAAGATCTCTGATCAAGTAATCAAATCCGTCATCGAAGCAGGTGCAGACTATGGTCAACAAGACGAAGGTCATGGCCAAAACATTACCATCGACCTTTCAAGTCCAAATATCGCAAAACCATTCTCAGTTGGTCACTTGCGCTCAACCGTTATCGGGGATGCTCTTTCAAACATCTTCCGCAAAATGGGCTACAACACGATTAAAATCAACCACTTGGGTGACTGGGGTAAACAGTTCGGTCTCTTGATGGTGGCTTACAAAAAATGGGGTAGCAAGGAAGCTGTCGAAGCCAACCCAATCGATGAATTGCTAAAACTTTACGTTCGGATCAACGCTGAAATCGAAAACGATCCTGAGCTTGATGATGAAGGACGTCTCTGGTTCAAGAAATTGGAAGATGGAGATCCAGAAGCGACTGAGTTGTGGCAATGGTTCCGTGACGAAAGCTTGGTAGAATTCAACCGTATCTACAAACTCCTCGGTGTTGAATTTGACAGCTTAAACGGAGAAGCTTTCTACAATGACAAGATGGATGAAGCTGTCCAAATTCTTGAAGACAAAGGCTTGTTGAAAGAGTCTAAGGGTGCTAGCATCGTTGAGCTCGATGATGTCAACCTTCCACCAGCTATGATTAAGAAATCAGACGGTGCCACTCTTTACATCACGCGTGATATCGCAACCGCTATCTACCGTGCACGGACTTACAACTTTGTGAAAAACATCTATGCTGTAGGTCAAGAACAATCTAACCACTTCCGTCAGTTGAAAGCTGTTTTGAAGAAAATGGGATTTGACTGGAGCGACGATATGGTTCACGTTGACTTTGGTTTGGTGACAAAAAACCGCCAAAAATTGTCAACTCGTAAAGGAAATATCATCCTTCTCGAACCAACTCTTCAAGAAGCCATCTCTCGTGCCAAAGCGCAGATCGAAGAAAAGAACCCTGAATTGGAAAACAAGGAAGAAGTGGCACATGCAGTCGGTGTTGGTGCGGTTAAATTCTACGACTTGAAGACAGACCGCCGCAATGGGTATGACTTCGACCTCGAAGCCATGGTATCCTTTGAAGGAGAAACTGGACCTTACGTTCAATACGCTTACGCTCGTATCCAATCCATCCTTCGCAAAGCCAACTTCACACCATCTACAGATGCGACATACAGCTTGAGCGATCCTGAAAGCTGGGAAATCATCAAGCTTCTCCAAGACTTCTCTCGTGTGGTGAAACGTGCTGCTGAAAACTATGATCCATCCTTGATCGCAAAATATGCTATCAACTTGGCTCAAGCCTTCAACAAATACTATGCGCACACTCGTATCTTGGATGAAAGTCCAGAACGCGAAAGCCGTCTTGCTCTTAGCTACTCAACAGCAGTAGTCTTAAAAGAAGCCCTTCGCTTACTTGGTGTCGATGCACCTGAGAAAATGTAATTTCTTATCTATGATGGATACGTAGAACATCTCTTATGGGAGTGAGAGGAGAAACTAAATGCGATTCAATTTAGTTCTTTCTCACTCCTTTTCTCATGTCCAATGCCTTTCATTCTCTACATTTTCAGATCCTTTATATACAGGAGAAATCTATGAATCAAACCGTTTACATCTTAATTTTCATCAGTTTAGTGGTCCTCTTTTTATTTAACAAGTACGAGAGAGAAAAACTACAACGGCTCTTACAAGAGCAACTCTTGAAAGATCAAGCTTTCAAAGATAGCATCAAGGAAAAAATCCAAGAGACCGACAATATCAACGATGTCATCCATGCCATCAACAAAGACTATCGATTGGGGCTCCTACTTGCTAAAGAAATCACAGAAAAATTAAAATAAGCCATAGAAGAGGAGTCATATAAAATGTGACTCCTCTTCTATTCAGTCGCAACAAATAAGAGGCTGGGACAAAAGTCCTAGCCTCTCAATTATTTTTGGATTGTCGAGCAAGACGCAGTGGTTGAGTGGCCTCTACTACGCTGATTTCATCAGCTTTTACAGCCCTACTCAACTGTGCGGAGGTGGGACGACGAAATCGAATTCTAACGAATTACCGATTTCTGTCCCACTCTCTTTATTTTAAAGATGATACAAATCTTCTACAATGGCGGCTACTTTTTTAATATCTCCCAACATCCCCCGCATTTCAAAATCGGCTAACATGGGGAAACCAAAGCGTTGGCTGTATTGCTTAGCGGTTAAACAATATTGATTGTTAAAATTCCGATTGCCTGATCCAACCACTCCTAAGCACTTGCTGGCATTGTCTCCATAAGCAATAAAATCCGCAACATCTGTCGTCAAAATTTCCACATCGCCATTGTCAACACCATTTCCACCCTCCAAATAGGTAGGCAAAAAAGTGATAAAAGGATTGGTCATTTCAAAGAAGGACTGGCCCTCTTTGACCATGTCTTTCACATGCACTTTCTCGATTTCAAGTCCGGGATGGGCTTCCAGCAAATAGTCACTTAAGCGGCGGACAAAACTCTCTGTATTCCCACTCAGACTAATATAAACAAAGGATACTTTCATCTTTTTTCTCCAATCAAGAAGCTCTCTTATCCTCTAAGAGAGCTCCATTCAAACTTATCTATTATGCCGTAGCTTGAGCTTTTCTCAAACGCAAGGTTTTATACAAAACAATTCCAAGGAAGAGAAGAGATAAAGCAGTCAAGAGCAACAAAGCAATGGACGAAGATGCTAGATATCGTTGACGAAGGGACGGGTTTGAAAAACTAGCCAATAGCGGACGCCCTGCAAAATAATTATAGCAAGAGAAGGCTTGACTTAATAAAATCTGCCCCATGTAAGTATAATGGGCTGTTAACAGATCCTGCTTCATAAAGAGGAAATAGAAAGTTGCCAGTAAGGCAATCAGAATCAGGGAAACAAATAAAAAGGTTAGTGGAGACTGATTGAGTTGGGCTGATTTCTCATAATATGTCACATAGTCCGCCTTGTCTTGAGCCGTTGTTAAACCAAGTTGTTTCGCAAAATCATCTGTCAGCTCAAAACTCTTTGAAGCTCCAAAGGTTGAGACAGCTGAAGTCAGGGTTCCAACCGTAGAGAAAAATAACAGGATGTAAAGATAGATAGGTTTCTTTTTCATACAAACTCCTTTTCATTTCTTACACCCTATTATATCGCGATACAGATAGAAAGGCAAGCGCCTCAAAACAGTGGAAGCACTTGCCTGATCACTGATACGTTCAAATGAAATTCATTTGGAAAATAATGTGTGCAAAAGATGAAAAAGACATCACAACTGTATCATTGGAATGATTAGAGATATAACGGAGTCCTATAAACTTTCATTCGAACACCACCAGTATACCTCATTCTCTTCTTCTTGTGTCATCCATTTCTATTCTGCTTCATTTCGACACTATTTGGTCTATAAAAGCCATTTCCTCTCCTTATCCAAAAACTATTCTGTTCTATTTCTCAACTATTTGGTCATCACTCCCATCAAAAAAGCCAGAAGGACTTGCCTTCTGACTTTCTTTATTTAGATGAATGGACGAAAGAACGAAGAATTAATCTTCTTTTTTCTTGCGTGCAAGACCCAATCCAAGCAATCCAGCCATCGCACCTGCAAGAACAGCTGCAGTTGAGCTTTCTGTACCTGTATTTGGAAGCGCAGGTGTTTGTGGTTGCGCAGGTTGTACAGGCTGTTCCGGAACTTCAGGAGTTGGTTCGGTTGGAACCTCTGGAGTTGGTGGAACGATTGGTGTAGGTGGAACAATTGGTGTTGGTGGGTTATATGGTGTTGGTGGAGTTGGAGGAACTGGCGTTGGTGGGGTTGGAATATCTGTTTCCGTTACCACTTTATTCTTATGCCATTTCACTTCAGCTTCCGGTTTCACCGGATTCGTATTTGGAACAACTTCAGGAGTCGGTGGGGTTGGCTCTGTTGGTGGAGTTGGTGATTTTGGTTCCTCCACATCGACCGTAATCACAGTGTAGTTAGGTGCTGTTGGCGGAGTTGGTGATTTAGGTTCTTCTGGTTTCGTTGGCTCTGCAGGTAGATTTTCCACTGTAATCGTTGGTGGAGTTGGAGCCTTTGGTTCTGTTGGTTTTGTTGGCTCTTTCGGTTCTTCTCCTGGCTCTTTAGGAAGACCTACATTTGAGTTGATGGCAAACCAATAAACCGTTGGTTGACCAGCCGCATTGGCACCATTAGCCGTAAAGACTAAGTGTCCATCTGACATCTTCAAGCCTGCTCCACCATAATAGAGGTATGGAGAAGATGGATTATCCCAACCTTCAAGAGTTGTTGAAGATTCACCGTTAAAGACAGATCCATGTTCAATATATTGGTTATCTTTAAAGGAAGTCACTTCTTTAGTAGCAGCATCATAAGAAACACTTGAGTTTGGAATTGGAATAAATTTATTATTTCCAACATTTACAGACTCTTGGTGTTCCACGTTTTCAAATTTCTTCTTAGGTGTGAACGTAATTTGACCTGTAGTTGCATCTACTTTGTATGATCCGATAACATCATCCTTACCTTCAAAGGTAAATTCTTCTGTACCAATAGAATGAACACTTCCTGAACCCGAAGCATTTACAGTTAACGCATCCGTTACTTCTTCCTTCTCAGGTGTCGTACCAGGAACCCATTTACCTGTGTCATCTTTAACATAACCATATTTCTGAGTCACAATTTTGAGAGGGTTGTCTGCTGAAATGGAAACAGTTGCAGTACCAAAGTCTGCTTTTCCTGTTTTAACCTTCACTTCATTGTTTTCAATGCTCATGGATGAACCATCTGCATATGGATCCCAAGTTCCACGAACAGTGTTGCCATCTTTATCTTTGGCTTCTACTGTAAGGGCACGAGGTTTGTCTCCACTATCGACATAGGAAGCACCTGTCCAGTGGTTGAGCGAGTTCAAAGCGACAATGGCATTGCGTTGAGTCAAATCAAATTTATTGCCATCACCATCATAGAATTCAACATCGACAGCAACCTTAACAGGTTTGTCTTGGTCTGTTGAAGCACCCACTGTCATGGTTACCGTTGGATCTGCGTTGACTGCTGCAATCCCTTTGCCATCATTTGATGGAAGACTTAAAATCTCATAACGGTAAATCACACGTTTGATTGGATGCATATCCGTATTTTCACGCATGCTGGACTGATTCAAGTTATCATAAGTAACGACAAATTTATCGCCTTCTTTCACTTGAATGTACTCAGTTTCATTATTGGCCCAAGGACTAGTTGCTACAATATCTGAAGCTTCCAATTTATTAGAATCATATTGATGGACATTGCTTGTATTTAAACGAGCTTGAGCATCACGAGTAAGATAAGTGCTGATGCCGTCAATGGTGTGAGTTGCACCACCTTCACGTTGGAAGGTCAAATCTTGAACAGTTGAAACATTTTTAAGGTCAGCATACGCATTGTCTGTCATATATTTGTCGTATGCTTGTTTCGCGTCCGTATATTGTTTTTTGGCAACTTCGTATTCAGCTAATTTCTTTTGATAAGCAATATAATCATTTTCGTACTGTACTTTTTCTACATTGTATTTTGCAAGATCAGCTTCGTATTGAGCCTTAGCAGCATCTTCTTCTGCCTTCTTCGCTACCAATTGATCATAAGCTGCTTTATCTTTATCGTATTGCGCTTTCTTAGTTTGGTATTCTTGTAAATCTTTATCGTATTGCGCTTTCGCTGTATTGTAAACAGCCATTTCTGCTTCATACTTAGCTTTTGCTTCTGCATTGGCCTTATCTGCTGCTGCTTTTTCTGCTACTTTAGCATCGTAGGCTGCCTTTTTAGCATTGTACTCTCCTAAAGCTTTATCATAAGCTGCTTGTTGGGTTTTGTAGTCTTCTACTTGTTTCTTGTAAGCCGCTTCTGCTTCTGCATTTCTCTTTTCAATCAATGTGATTTCTTGAGATTTTGCTTCATACTCCGCTTTTGCCTTTTTGTAGTTATCAACTACTGTGTTGATTTCAGCTGTTTGAGCTTTATTATCTGCTTCTGCTGCTGCGATAGATGGTTGGACTTTTTCAGCTTCTTCTGTAACGGTCACACCTTCTGTAGCCGCATCAGCTTTTGCTTTTTCAAGTTCTGGTGATTCTACATAAGTCGTCGTAACTGTTTTATTTCCTTCTGTCACAGTTGTAGATGTCAACTTAGAACTTGTTGAAACAGCTGCATCGCTTGTTGCTGTATCCGTAGTAGTCGCTTCAGTTGCAGGCGCTGTTGCTTCATCTGCTTTCACTTCTGCTCCGTAGGTATTAACAGTAGCCAATCCAGCGATGGCCAATGAAACAACACCGACTGATAACTTACGAATTGAAAATTTTTCCTGCTTCGAAACATGTTCACGATAGCTTTTCATTTTCAAAACTCTCCTTTTTGTTTATGTTTAAAAAAATCTCACTGTAGAGGCAAAAATATGCTACTGCCAGTTAACTCTATTGTATCACAATCAACCATTTTTAAATATTTGTCTATTTAATTTTTTATTTTACTTTAAAGATATAACAACTTGAAACGCCAAACCTTACGGACCTTCCTCATCTTTTAGTTGAAAATATATGTAAGAACCTGTGAAAAATCCTTTATTTTCAAGGATTTTCATCCCGGTTTCTCTTTTTATAAATTTCACCGGAAGGCTTTTTTAGGGGAAGTATTTTTTTATACCAATAGATTAGATTTGAAGGTTAAAATAAAAAATTATGTAATTTTTTCCCTGCCGGATCGGAAAAATTCAAAAAAACAACACTGTTTACAGAAGTGTCCATTCTTTAAATTCCTTCCTTTTTCTTCCCAAATAACAAGAAATGAAAAAGACCAAGGTCCTAAGAACCTTGGTCTAACAACTAATGATTAGTTTAAGTGCCAGATATCTTCATTGTACTGAGCGATCGTACGGTCAGATGAGAAGAATCCTGCTTTAGCAATGTTAACGATGACTTGATCCAACCATGCATCACGGTCTTCGTAGTCAGCCAACATACGTTCTTTGGTGACAATGTAGTCTTCCAAGTCAAGAAGAGTCATGAACCAGTCTTTGTTGATCAATTCCTTGTGAAGACGAGTCAAGCGTTCCTTGTTACCAACTGCAAGAACGGCATCGCTGATAATGAAGTCTACCAATGGTTTGATAGCTTCACGTTCATAGAAGTCCGCTGATTTGTATGCTGATTTCTCATATAGATCGATTACAGTTTCTGAATCTTCACCGAAGATGTAGATGTTGTCACGTCCAACCAATTCAGCGATTTCCACGTTGGCTCCATCCATCGTACCAAGTGTCAATGCACCATTCAACATGAATTTCATGTTACCAGTACCTGAAGCTTCTTTCGAAGCAAGAGAGATTTGCTCAGAAATATCGCTAGCTGGGATCAAGTAGCTTGCAGCAGTTACGTTGTAGTTTTCAACCATCACCACTTGCAAGTGTGGAGCTACTGCTGGATCGTTTGCAATCACTTCAGACAAGCAAAGGATCAAGTGGATGATATCTTGTGCAATGGTGTAGGCAGGAGCTGCTTTACCACCAAAGAGAACAGTGATTGGGCGAGCAGGGATATTTCCAGCTTTGATGTCCAAGTATTTGTGGATCACATACAAAGCGTTCATTTGTTGACGTTTGTATTCGTGGAGACGTTTGATTTGGGTATCAAAGATAGAGTTAGGATTGATTTCCACACCTTGATGGTCTTTCAAGAAACGAGCCAATTTACGTTTGTTGTGAGACTTGATGTTTTCCAATTTTGCTTTGACTGCATCTTTATCTTCATAAGAAAGAAGGTCTTCCAATTTAGATGCGTCATGGTGCCAGTCACGTCCGAGGATATCATCCAAGTAGTGTGACAAGGTTGGGTTGGCATGCATGAGCCAACGACGGAATGTGATACCGTTTGTTTTGTTGTTGAATTTTTCAGGGTAAATGTCGTAGAAGGCTTTCAACTCAGAATTCTTCAAGATTTCTGTGTGAAGTGCTGCTACCCCGTTTACGCTAAATCCATAGTGGATATCCATGTGCGCCATGTGTACGCGATCATTCTCATCGATGATTTGAACAGCTGGATCTTTGTATTCAGCGCGAACACGGCGGTCCAATTCTTCAATGATTGGAACCAAGTGAGGAACCACTTCTTGCAAGAATTCAAGTGGCCATTTTTCAAGGGCTTCTGCAAGGATTGTGTGGTTAGTGTAAGCCGTCATGCTACGAACGATAGAGATGGCTTCATCCATTCCAATACCACGTTCTGTCAAAAGACGGATCAATTCAGGGATGACCATTGATGGGTGAGTATCGTTGATTTGGACAACAGCATAGTCAGCAAGGTCATGCAAGTTGCTTCCTTTTTCGATGGCTTCGTCGATGATCAATTGTGCACCGTTTGATACCATGAAGTATTGTTGGAAGATACGGAGCAATTCCCCTTGACGGTTACTATCATCTGGGTACAAGAAGAGGGTCAAGTTGCGAGCGATATCTGTCTTGTCAAAGTTAATACCATCTTCAATAATAGATGAATCAACTGAATCCAAGTCGAACAAACGCAAACGGTTCTTGGTATCAATCTTGTAACCAGGGACATCGATATCATAAAGGGTAGAAGTCAATGTGAAGTGTGCAAATGGCACTTGGTAGCTACGGCTTGAACGAACGAGCCAGCTTTGGTCAGTCAACCATGCGTTTGGAATCGTTTCTTGTTGGTTGTTTTTAAGGACTTGTTGGAACAAACCAAAGTGGTAGTTCAAACCAACCCCATCCCCTGTCAAACCAAGGCTTGAGATAGAGTCGATAAAGCAGGCTGCCAAACGTCCCAAACCACCGTTACCAAGTGATGGTTCCAATTCCACTTCTTCGACTTCGATCAAGTCTTTACCAGCATCTGACAATTCTTTTTTAACATCGTCGTAAAGACCCAAGTTGATCAAGTTGTTAGACAAGAGTTTACCGATCAAGAACTCAGCTGAGATGTAGTAAACTTTTTTCTTACCAGTATTGATTTTCTTTTGAGCGCTTGCTTGCTTGGTGTAATTTAGCAAGGCAATGTACAATTCTTCATTTGAACATTCAGCAATTGTTTTTTGATGATGATCAATCACATATTTTTGTAATGATTCCATGTTGGGAGTCTCCTTTGTTTCAACAATTTTAATAGGGGGAAAGATTATTTTTTTGCTTTCTTAACTTCTTTTTTCAAGTCTTTGTTTTCACGACGATAGATCGTAGTGAAATCAAGCAATTCTTGCTCGACAGCTGGAGTCAATTGATCCGCTGTCATTCGCCATGACCAGTTACCACCGAGAGTAGATGGGAAGTTCATCCGAGCTGAGCCATCTAACTCAAGCAAGTCTTGCATCGTAGCAATCGCCATGAAGCTGACGGAAGCAAAGACGGTACGAAGCATCGCATGCGGTACAGATTCGTACTCTTTCCGGTTAGTATAACGAGCAAGGTACTCACGAGTTGGATCGTCGATTTCATTGCGGTACCATCCAAGAACTGTGTTGTTATCATGTGTTCCTGTATACATCACAGAATTGTTTGGTGCCAAGTGAGGGCTATCGATACTTTCATCGTCCGGATTGAAGGCAAATTGAAGAATCTTCATTCCTGGGAAGCCAGTGCTTTCACGAAGTTCGATGACTTCATCTGTCATAAAGCCAAGGTCCTCAGCGATGATGTTCAAATCACCGAGCTCTTCCTTCACAGCTGCAAAGAGTTTGTAGCCAGGACCTTTAACCCATTTACCTGGTGCTGCTGTATCTGATCCAGCAGGGATTTCCCAGTAAGACTCAAAACCACGGAAGTGGTCGATCCGCACGATGTCGTAGATCTTGAAGCTTTCACGCAAGCGTTCAATCCACCATTGGTAGCCATCTTTGTCCATTGCTTCCCAGTCATAGATTGGGTTCCCCCAAAGTTGACCAGTTGCTGAGAATTCATCTGGCGGGCATCCTGCGATGCAAGTCGCTTTCCCGTTTTTATCTGTTTTGAAGAGATGAGGGTTCGCCCACATGTCACTTGAATCTTCCGCTACATAGATTGGCATGTCTCCGACGATTTCAATGTGATGGTCATTGGCATAAGCTTTCAAGGCCAACCATTGTTGGAAGAAGAAGAATTGAGTCACACGATGGTAAGTCAATTGATCCGCCAATTCTTCACGGTATTGAGCCAAAGCTTTTGGTTCACGTGCACGAATAGCTGCATCTGGCCATTCTGTCCAGGCTTTTAAATCAAAGTGTTCTTTGATAGCCATGTATTCTGCAAATAGTTCCAACCAAGAAGCATTGGCTTCGCAAAAGGCTTGGAATTCTTTTTGATCACCTGATTTCAAGAAGTTCGCAACTGCTTTTTCAAGCAAGGGACGACGTTGTTCGAAAACCTTTGCATAATCCACTTGAGTAGGATCTTGACCAAAGTCCACTCCTTTAAGATCTGCTTCTGTCAACAAACCTCGTTCAATCAAAAGATCGAAATCAATAAAATGAGTGTTCCCAGCAAAAGCTGAGAAAGATTGGTATGGAGAATCTCCATAACTAGTTGTACCAAGCGGCAAGATTTGCCAGTAACGTTGCTTGGTCCGAACGAGGAAATCAACAAAATCATATGCTGATTGACCGAATGATCCGATCCCGTATTGTCCAGGAAGGGAAGAAATGTGCATCAAAACACCACTTTGACGTTTTTTCATGGGTTACCACCTTTTTTTATTTCTTTGAAGCCTGCGATTCGGTGCACGGTATGGGTATCGTTGCAGAGTCGTATCCAGCTCTCAAGCGGCTCTACTCTTTGTTAAAAATCGAACAGGCGCAACTCAGTTTACGCAATTTTTGCGAAAACGTTTGCGTACCATGTTATTATAAACTTTTTCCCTATTTTCTGCAAGGGATTTCTTAAAAACTTTTTTAACTTTTTTCAGAATGTCCTCACCCCCTTAGTGTATTCTTTCCTTTGGCTAATGTCAACAAATTTGATGCATTTTATAGAAGAAAGTTCGGAATTAAAATATTTTTAAAAAAATTGTTTAAAACTACTTGCAAACGTTTTCGCCTTGTGATATACTTAAGACGTTTTAGGAAAACGTTTGTCTAAAACGGTTTCTAATTATTATCTTTTTTTATTCTTTAGGAGGAATAAATCATGAAACGTACAATTTTACGTAGTGCTGCTGTACTTGGTACAGTTGGTTTTGCCGGCTTCTTACTTGCTGCTTGTAGCAATAGCTCATCAGGTTCTTCTGAGGCAAGTAAAGAAATCAACGTCTATGTAGACAAAGGCTACAAATCTTATGTTGAAGAAGCTGCAAAAGCTTTTGAAAAAGAAAATGGCGTAAAAGTTAACATCAAGACTGGTGATGCTCTTGGTGGATTGGATAACCTTTCTCTTGATAACCAATCTAAAAAAGCTCCAGACGTAATGATGGCTCCATACGACCGTGTAGGTGGTCTTGGTAGCGATGGTCAATTGGCTGAAGTGACATTAAACAAAGATAGCCATACAGATAAAACAACTGAAGCTCTTGTAACAAACGGTGGTAAAGTTTACGGTGCACCTGCTGTCATCGAAACATTGGTTCTCTACTATAACAAAGATCTTTTAAGCGAAGCTCCAAAAACATTTGGTGATCTTGACAATCTTGCAAAAGATAGCAAGTACGACTTCGCTAGCGAACCTGGTAAAACAACTGCCTTCTTAGCTGACTGGACAAACTTCTACTACACTTACGGTTTACTTTCAGGTAACGGCGGTTATGTGTTTGGTAAAGACGGTACAGATCCTAAAGATATTGGATTGAACAACCAAGGTTCTATCGATGGTATCGAATATGCAAAAACTTGGTATGCTAAATGGCCAAAAGGTTTGCAAGATACAAAAGGTGCTGCTAACTTCATCCAAACACAATTCCAAGAAGGTAAAACAGCTGCTATCATCGATGGTCCTTGGAAAGCTGCTTCATTGAAAGAAGCTAAAGTAAACTACGGTGTCGCAACGATTCCAACTCTTCCAAACGGAAAACAATACTCTGCCTTTGGTGGTGGTAAAGCTTGGGTTATCCCTGCAGGTGCGAAAAACCTTGATGGCGCTCAAAAATTCATTGACTTCTTGACAAGTACTGATCAACAAAAAGCTTTGTTTGACAAGACCAATGAAGTTCCTGCCAACACCGAAGCTCGTAAATATGCGGTTAGCAAAAACGATGAATTGACAACTGCCGTTGTTGATCAATTCAAGAATGCTCAACCAATGCCAAATATCTCAGAAATGAGTGCTGTTTGGGATCCAGCTGCTACTATGCTTTTCGATGCTGTAAGTGGTAAAAAATCTGCAAAAGCATCTGCTGACGATGCAGTGAAATTGATTAAAGAAACCATCGAACAAAAATTCGGTAGCAAATAAGACAGTTTTTAGGTGTGAGTAAGAGGTTGGAGACAAGGTCCCAACCTCTTATGTTCAATTTTCAAGCACAACTGACTGTCTGACTTGTCTTCTTGCTCTCTAGCAAGGACATTATAAGGAGATTTGAATGACTACAGAACAAAACCCTAAAAAGGCTATGTGGCTCTCTTTGATCCCGGGTCTTGGGCAAATTTATAACAAACAAAAAACCAAAGGCTATATTTTTCTTGCCGTAACTGTTCTCTTTCTCGCCTATTTCCTAGGAATCGGAGCTGGAGAATTAGCGAAATTGGTTACACTTGGAACCGTCCGTGGACAAGATAATTCTCTCTTTATCTTGATTCGTGGCGCCTTCCACTTGATCATTACCATTGTTTACTTCCTATTTTATGCCTTAAATATTAAGGATGCTGGAACCGTTGCAAAACGTATC
Source organism: Streptococcus sp. 27098_8_148 (assembly GCF_041432105.1). Lineage (NCBI taxonomy): Bacteria > Bacillati > Bacillota > Bacilli > Lactobacillales > Streptococcaceae > Streptococcus > Streptococcus sp. 27098_8_148. The sequence goes on from NZ_JAPVYY010000007.1 coordinate 27,295, forward strand.
AACAATGGCATTGCTGTTCCAAAAACTGGAAAAGAAATGGTTCAAGCCATCTATGAAAATGGCTTCCCATATTTATTGATCATTCCTTCATACATTGCTATGACATTTGCGATTATCTTCCCAGTTTTAGTAACTTTGATGATCGCCTTTACCAACTACGACTTCAAACATACCGCTCCAACAACCTTGCTTGATTGGATCGGGTTCCAAAACTTCACTAATATGTGGACCTTGAGCACCTTCCGCTCAGCCTTTACATCTGTTCTTGGCTGGACCTTGATTTGGGCACTCGCAGCTTCTACTCTTCAAATCGTACTCGGTATCTTGACCGCTATTGTTGCAAACCAACCATTCGTAAAAGGAAAACGAATCTTTGGGGTTATCTTCTTGCTCCCATGGGCTGTTCCAGCCTTCATCACTATCTTAACTTTCTCAAATATGTTTAACGATAGTGTCGGTGCCATCAATGCACAAGTTATCCCATTGTTTGCGAAGATCTTCCCATTCTTAGATGGCATTTTGATTCCTTGGAAAACAGATCCTACTTGGACAAAAATTGCTTTGATTATGATGCAAGGTTGGCTCGGCTTCCCTTACATTTACGTCTTGACTTTAGGGATTCTTCAATCTATTCCAAACGATCTTTACGAAGCTGCTTATATTGATGGTGCCAACGGTTGGCAAAAATTCCGCAGCATCACTTTCCCAATGATTATGGCTGTTGCAGCTCCAACTTTGATCAGTCAATATACTTTCAACTTTAATAACTTCTCCATCATTTACTTGTTTAACGATGGGGGACCTGGTTCTGTCGGAGGAAACGCCGGATCTACAGATATCTTGATCTCATGGATCTACAAGTTGACAACCAATTCTTCTCCTCAATATTCAATGGCCGCAGCGGTAACCTTGATTATCTCTGTGATTGTGATCTCAATCTCTATGATTGCCTTCAAGAAACTACATGCATTTGATATGGAGGATGTATAAAATGAAAAATTCAGTTCAATTTAAACGCCGCCTCAATCATTTCTTGACTTACCTGTACATGGTGGTTCTTTCAATCGTTATCATTTATCCATTGTTGATTACGGTTCTATCAGCCTTCAAATCAGGGAATGTCAGTGCCTTTACACTTGATTTTAGTGGCAATCTTAGTTTTGATAACTTCTCAAAACTTTTCTCTGAAACTCATTATGGCACTTGGTATATGAACACCTTGGTTATCGCCATTATCACCATGATTGTACAAACAAGTATCGTTACCTTCGCAGGTTACGCATACAGCCGTTACAATTTCTTGGCGCGTAAACAAAGTTTGGTCTTCTTCTTGATTATTCAAATGGTCCCAACCATGGCAGCCCTCACAGCCTTCTTCGTTATGGCTTTGATGCTGAATGCCTTGAACCAACCTTGGTTCTTGATCTTCCTTTATGTTGGTGGTGGTATTCCAATGAATGCCTGGTTGATGAAGGGATACTTCGATACTGTTCCAATTTCTCTCGATGAATCTGCGAAATTGGATGGAGCTGGACACTTCCGTCGCTTCTGGCAAATCGTCCTTCCTCTTGTTCGTCCAATGATTGCCGTTCAAGCACTTTGGGCTTTCATGGGGCCTTTCGGAGACTATATCTTGTCTAAATTCTTGCTTCGTGACGAAGTGAACTATACGGTAGCCGTTGGTCTTCAAACCTTTATCAGTGACCAAAAAAATCAAAAAATCGCCTTCTTTGCAGCCGGTGCTATTTTGATCGCGGTTCCAATCTGTATCTTATTCTTCTTCCTACAAAAGAACTTTGTTTCAGGCTTGACAGCTGGTGGAGATAAAGGATAAAATAGAATCTTATTTCAAGCACATTTTATTTTTAAGTTAAGGGTAGTATGGTGGATGCTTTACTACCCTTCGTTAAGAATAAAATCAATGCAAAGAGATTTCTCTTTGCATTTCTGATACTCTTATGTTTAGAAAGGTCATCTTATGCCCTATCCTTTTAATTATTTCGCAAGTATCTTCAATTTCCGCTCTTCTTTTGCAAACCGCAAAAAACTGAGCTGGTTCCAAATGATTTTTACTTCTTTCTTTCTAATCTCTATCACACTATTACCTGTGGCTCTGCAAAATGCTCAACTCAAAACCTATCCTTTGACAACCTTTGTCAGCGATGTGTTTGATCCTTTATCAACAGACGTTATGAAAGATATCCAAGAACACGTCGTGATCAAAGACCAAGAGCTCACCTATACAGGGACTAACCCTGTACACAAGACTTCAAAAGGACAGGTTATCTTAGGCCAAGAGGCAAAGGCTAGTGAAGGCAAGGAGTTAACACTCCATTTTGATCGCAAACAATTGATTATCTCAAAAGAGAATAAAGAACTCGCTACAGTCTCATACCAGGCTATTAATCAAGAGAGCCTTCGGGATAAAAAAAGCTTCACTCAAGCTATCTCTAGCGATTGGTTTCGCGACAATCGACTCCCTGTCAGTCTCTTTCTCGTGATTTTCTCTGGCTTCTTATCGACAGTCAATTATTTGATTCTCATCCTAGGGGCATCTTTCTTCCTCTACTTGACACGAAAATCTCGACTCTTTTCACTACAAACTTTCAAGGAATGTTTCAATTGTATTCTGAATTGCTTGGGACTCCCTATTTTACTGAGTGTCTTCATCAGTTTACTATTCCATCAAGTATTTACTACGACGATCATGATCCAAAATGTCTTATTTGTACTCTATCTTGCTATGGTATTTTATAAGACCCACTTCCGTGATCCAGACTATCACCGCTAGGAGGTTTTCTCATGCGTGTTACCATCAAAGATGTGGCGAAACTCGCTGGCGTCGCGCCTTCAACTGTCACGCGCGTCATCCAAAACAAATCCACGATTAGTGATGAAACAAAAAAACGTGTCCGTGAGGCCATGGTCGAATTGGACTACCATCCCAATCTTAATGCTCGCAGCCTTGTCAGCCAATCTAGTCAAGTCATTGCTTTGGTCCTACCAATCGACAGTGACGTCTTCTACCAGAATCCTTTCTTCCCAACTGTTTTAAGAGGGATTACCCAGATCGCGTCAGACAATGATTATGCCATCCAAATCTGTACGGGGCAAAATGAAGAACGGCGGCTCGACAACCTCAAACAACTCATCTACGGAAATCGTGTAGATGGTTTGATTTTCCTTTATTCCAACCCGAATGATCCCCTCGTTGAATTTGCGATCAAAGACAAGTTCCCCTTCCTCATTCTCGGAAAGGCAGCTTCACCTTTTGTATCGCTAGTGGATAATGATAATATCAAGGCTGCATTTGATGCGACGGATTATTTCATTCAACAAAACTACCGAAAAATTGCTTTTATCGGGGGAAACAAAGAACTGTTCGTATCTCAAGACCGCTACGAAGGTTATAAAGAAGCCCTCCAAAAAGCAGGGATTCCTCTCGATGAAAAACTGGTTCATTTCTCATTTGGTTTTATGTTGGAAGACAATTCTTATCAAATGATGGAGAGCCTTCCCCTAGCAGAGTTAGATGCCATCATGACAACCGATATTCTCGTTGCTGAAGGGGTGCGCCAATACCTATTAGAACACCAGCTGACAATCCCGATTATTTCCTTTGATTCGATTAAGCCACGACTCGATATTGAAGCCTATATTGACATCAATGCAGTGGAACTCGGACGTGAATCTGTCCGGACCATCCTTCAAATTATCAAGGATCACAAAGAAGGAAAAACCGTCTGCTACCGTCAATTGATTGACCATACCATTACGAAACTCTAGGAGTCTTTATGTCTACATTTACTGCTTATTTAGATGACCAAGACCTCATTCGTATCCAAAAGGGAGAGGAGCATATCCTTCCTTTTTATTTGAAAACGAACCAAGGTTATCTTGCCTTAATCCCTGTCAAAACGTCAAGTGCAGCGACTGACACAGGAGACTATTTCTTAAGCCCTATTCCACTTGAACTCGGAGAAGAGTACACCATCTACGATGCTACTGGAAATTCTTCTATACTCCACTATCGAAACATCGTTCGCAAACCCATTTTCGATCAAACCTTCACCTATAGTGGAGAAGATTTAGGAAGTTTTTACACACCAAATCAGACGCAATTTAAATTCTGGGCACCGATTTCGCAAGATGTGAGTCTCCATATCGAAGATCAGATCTATCCGATGACACGTACAGAAAACGGTGTCTGGAAACTCTTGCTCAAAGGGGATTGGGAAGGAGCTGCCTACCACTATGAATTTCGTGTCAATGGCCTAGAACGTCGGATTCACGATCCCTATGCTCTATCCTCTTTGGCCAACTCTGGAGACAGCTTGGTCATCGACCGGAAGAAGATTACACGTCCTATCACACGTGCTGCTCGTCAATTAGACCCGACAGAAGCAATCATCTACGAGATGAGCGTTCGGGACTTCTCTGTCCAAAAAGAGGCCGGCTTTAAACACCCTGGTAAGTTTAAAGGGTTGACAGAATCGCCTCAACTCAATGGTCAGATCCTTGGATTTGATTACCTTCAAAAACTTGGCATTACCCATGTACAGTTACTTCCTGTCTATGATTTCGGTAGTGTTGATGAAGAGAATCAATGGAAAGCCTACAACTGGGGTTATGATCCTGTCCAATACAATGTTCCAGAAGGTAGTTATGCCAGTGACCCCAACGATCCTTATGCACGGATTTGGGAACTCCAAGATGCTATTGCAACCTATCACCAATCTAATCTTAGTGTTATCATGGATGTGGTCTACAATCACGTCTACCAGGCCGATGAGTATGCATTTGAACAAATCGTACCCGGTTATTTCTACCGCTATAATGCAGAAGGAGAGCGGACCAATGGAACCTTCTGTGGGAATGATGTCGCAAGTGAACGTTCCATGGTAAGACACTATATCAAGCAATCCCTCAAGCAATGGGTTTCCCTCTACGGCTTTGATGGTTTTCGCTTTGACTTGATGGGAATCTTAGACATTCAAACCATGACAGAGATTGCAGAGGAGCTCCGTGAAATCTATCCTAAAGTCTATCTCTATGGCGAAGGGTGGAAGATGGATACAGGCCTCTCTGAAGACCAGCTCGCTCACCAGTACAACTCAAAACGATTACCAGATTTTGGCTTTTTCAGTGATAATTTCCGGGATACGGTCAAGAGAACACTCTTAGCCGATCACCGTCGTGATAGTCAACATCCAGCCAATGATTTTTCTAATATCCTAACAGCAAATGTCGGGAAAGTAGGACCTGCTCATTTCATCCAACCTCAACAAGCCATTCAGTACGTCGAATGCCATGACAATGCAACTGTTTTTGATTATTTCCAACTTGAAAAAGAAGAGATTCGTCTAGAGGAGCGAAAAGCTCTCTCACGTCTCGCTCTTCATTTGGTATTATTATCCCAAGGTGTACCTTTTATCCATGCTGGTCAAGAATTTTACCGCACAAAAGGGCTCGAAGACAACACCTATAACTTGCCAGATAGTCTCAACCAATTGGACTGGACATCCCTTTCAAAATGCCAAGAAGAAATTGCTTTTCTTGAAGAATTGATTGCTTATCGGAAATCACAGCCACTCCTTCGTTTGAAAAAAGGGCAAGAGATTCGCGACTACTGTGATGTCAAATGGTTGTCTGATCATCATTTGATCTACACGATTGAGAAAGATCGTGAAAAAATAACGATTCTCGTCAATATCGGTGATCAAGAAAAGACCTATCAACATCCGAGCGATAGCCAGCTGTTATTTGCCTATCCTCATGCCAACCTCCAAGCGCCTATTCCTAAAGGAAAGGAACTTTCTATTCCTGCCCATAGTTGGCTCCTTCTCCACGAAACTGAATCAACAAAATAAAGGTCACCACAATGTGTGACCTTATTTTTATTCTTCTGTTTCTACAAAGCGTCCAATGATATGAACGTTTTCTGAAATGGTGATAAAAGCCTGAGGATCAGCTTTTTTCATAATATATTTGAATTCATTAAACTCTGCACGCGTAATAACTGTCAGCAGAACCGCTTTTTCCTGATGGTTATAGGTTCCTTCTGCATTGTGGATAATGGTTGCTCCACGATGCAATTTTTTATGAATCTTTTCAATAATGGCATCCGGCTGGCTCGTTACGATCATTGCCTGCATCCGTTTTTGCTTGGTAAAGACAGCATCCGTTACTCGACTCGATACGAAGATGGTAATCATAGAGTAAAGAGCATACTTCCAACCAAAGGTCAGACCAGCGATCAACATAATGGTCCCATTGACCAAAAAGGAGATACTGCCGACATTCTTTCCTGTCCGTTTTCGAATCGTCAAACTGACAATATCCGTTCCCCCACTGGAAATGTTGTTCCGAAGAGCAAAACCAATCCCTGTTCCCATGACAACCCCACCAAATAGGGCATTCATGATCGGATCGTTGGTCAACGTAATCACTGGCACGAACTGAATAAAGAGGGAACTCATCGAAACCGTAATAAAGGTAAAGATGGTAAATTTATGGCCAATTTGATACCAAGCCACAATCATCAAAGGGATATTGATGGCATAAAAGGTCAAGGAAACGGGAATCGTAAAGCCAATAAAGCGTTGGCTCAGAACAGATAAAATCTGAGCTAGCCCTGTTGCACCGCTGGAGTATACATGTCCTGGTTGAAAGAAGAAGTTGACGGCAATCGCTGATAGAAAACCATACAGCAAGGAAGCTGACACTTTTTCATCGTATTTCTCACGGGAGATGCTCTTCAGCACGCGCAATAATTTAATGTTATAAGCTAGTCGTCGCACATGATAGCGAAATAGCTTATGAAAGCGAGTTTTTTTCATTTTCAATCCATCGATTAGAAGAAAAGGAAAATTTTAGAGCAACTGATTCCTAGACTTTCCCTTTTCTCTCTTGTCCTATTCTTGCTCTGCTACTTCTACTTGAAGATTTAACTCATCCAATTGCTTTTCAGAAACGACAGAAGGAGCTTGTGTCATTGGATCTGTCGCCTTGTTATTCTTAGGAAAGGCAATGACTTCCCGAATATTATCTTCCCCTGCAAGAAGCATCACGAAGCGGTCTAATCCAATCGCCAATCCTCCATGTGGTGGGAAACCATAATCCATTGCTTCTAACAAGAAACCAAATTGTTCATTGGCAGCTTCTTTTGTAAATCCAAGTGCCTTAAACATCCGTTCTTGTAAATCTTTATGATTAATCCGTAGGCTTCCTCCACCTAATTCATAGCCATTTAAGACGATATCATAGGCAATTGCTCGAACTTTTGAAAGATCTCCTTCCAATTCATGCTCTGTTTCAGCTTGTGGGAGTGTAAATGGATGGTGAGCAGACATATAACGGCCTTCTTCTTCAGACCATTCAAACATTGGCCAATCCACTACCCAAAGGAAGTTGTATTGATTGTTGTCAATCAAGTCAAGCTCTTTCGCAAGACGAACACGCAAAGCACCAAGCGTTGCATTGGCTACTTCAAGAGTATCTGCTACAAAGAGAACTAGATCTTTGTCTTCTAACTGTAAAGCAGCTGTCAAGTCACTTGTCAAGTCTGTCAAGAACTTCGCAACAGGACCGTTCAAAGCACCTTCAGCATATTTCACCCAAGCAAGACCTTTTGCACCGTATTGCTTCGCAACTTCCGTCAATTTATCGATATCTTTACGAGAGTAATGATCCGCTGCACCTTTGACAACAATCGCCTTAACTGCTGGAGCTTCTGAGAAGACTTTGAAGTCTACACCCTTGACAAGCTCTGTCAAGTCTTGTAGCAACATTTCAAAACGTGTATCTGGTTTATCTGAACCATACAAGGCCATAGCATCATCATAATTCATCCGTGGGAATGGGAGTGTTACTTCAATTCCCTTGGTTTCTTTCATGACACGTGCAATCAAGCCTTCTGTGATATCCTGGATTTCTTGATCACTCAAGAAAGAGGTTTCCAAGTCGACCTGTGTAAACTCAGGTTGACGGTCTCCCCGTAAATCCTCATCACGGAAACACTTCACGATTTGATAATAGCGATCAAATCCAGCATTCATTAACAATTGTTTTGTAATCTGAGGACTTTGTGGAAGGGCATAGAAATGACCCTTATTGACACGGGAAGGAACCAAGTAGTCACGTGCTCCTTCTGGAGTTGACTTAGAAAGAAACGGTGTTTCCACATCAATAAATTCTAATTCATCTAAGTAATTGCGAATTGAATGGGTTACTTTTGCACGGAGTTTGAGGTTTTCCAACATCTCAGGACGACGAAGGTCTAAGTAACGGTAACGAAGACGGGTATCATCATTGGCTTCAATTCCGTCCTTGATTTCAAATGGTGTTGTTTTGGCAGTATTGAGAACCGTAATAGCTTCTACCTTGAGTTCTACTGCTCCTGTAGGCAAGTTTGGATTGGCTTGTTCACGAGCTTCTACAAGGCCTGTCACTTCTACAACATATTCACTACGGATGCTTTCAGCTGTAGCCATCACTTCTGCACTAACTGTTTCTGGATTGATCACCAATTGCATGATTCCTTCGCGATCGCGTAGATCGATAAAGATCAAACCACCCAAGTCACGACGACGGCTAACCCATCCTTTCAAGGTAATACGAGTTCCAATGTGTTCTTCACGAACACGTCCAGCATACATTGAACGTTTCATTTCTAATTAATCTCCAAACTAATATTCTTCCTTCTATTTTACCATAAAGACCAGCAGAAAGTGGCCTTTAGCTCAACTTTTTCAGTCAGCAACTTCTTTAGTTATCGTGGCTCTCTTCTTTCTTTTTGGGATCATCATAGAGAGTGGGTGCTAGCACCTTCATTAAAGTCGCAGTCCCAAATCGCAAGACAGCTGCTGCTAGTCCAAAAATAGGGGATAGGTAGCGGAAAAAGAAATCTCCCCTAAGCACATAGGTCATGCCACCCACAATAAAAAAGATCACAATTCCCTGAACGATTGCGTAAAACCAAATTTTTTTCACACTATTCTCCTTTTCACAAACCAGCTGACTTATCCACTGTTTTTTATCACTTATCCACAAAAATGTGGATAACTTTCACCTTTTGCCCCCTCAAAAGAGGAAGCGTCGTCAGCATCAGGACTTGCTTTCATCCATTTACAAGCAAGTTTCCCACAGCCTGTGGATAACTCTCTTGCTTATTTGTGACTTTCTCGTCACTTTCCTCACAAATCAAGGAGCCAGGATTTGATCCTGCCCCCTTTGATCAAGCATTATTTAAATTCGTCTGGTGTCCCTTTATATTGGGCCCAGTCTTTGCTGAAGAAGCGGTCATTTAGATGGTAAGTTGGTGCTTTTTCAGCCTTTGTGACAAAGGGATTGACCGCTTTATCAAAGGCTAGCCAACCATTCCATCCCATATGAATCGTATCTTCCATAAAGTAGGGCTGATCACCATCTTTAGAAAAGTCTGCAATATTGGTGAATCCTTGGCTTTCCAATTGGTAACGAATCTTTTGAACAGCCTGTTCATACTTTTCTTGGCTCAAGCCTGTGTATTTCATCCATTTGGCATTAACTGGAGGAATGACAAAGATAACATTGGTCCGAGATTTAGCAAACTGGTCTAGAACCAACTGCAAGTCATTGTACTCAGGAGATTGAACATAGGATTCGTTTTTTTGGAAACCTTTTAGTTTCTTCAACTTCATTTTTAAACGAGTATTGTAAAAATGATTGCTGATTCCAAGGTCGTTGTTATTGGTTTTGACTTTTGCTTCAGCCGTTGCAATTTCTTCCAATTTCTCATATGAGAATTGATCTGGTAAATCTTGTAGACGTTTTTTGACCTTCTTATCGTAATTCCCGTTTGTACGCGTTGCAAGATTACTAAACAAAGCATCTTCGCGTTGGACAAGGTGGGAAACAAACTGGTTCAAAGACTGATCAAATCTGGAAATTTTCTTTCCTTGAGAAATTTTCGTTACAACACTTTGAAAGGCGACATTTGGATACTGTTGTAACAGACGCTTTGCAGCATACTGGGATGCAGCATCCTGTTGGTGATTGGCAATAAAGCTATTCAACTGATCGCTATTAAAGAATTGTTGAAAAGCATAGGAATCGTATCCCTTTTTGGTAAACCATTGCGGAGAAACTACATAAACAGCTGTATTGTCCTTGAGTTCTGGCAAAATCTGTTGCATCCCAAAATACTGGTTCAAAGAAGCCGCACCACGTTCTCCTAAAAAGTAGGGTCTATAATTGCGGTCATATTTCTCAGCCAAAACTGCTGGATGCACCACATCAAAACGCAACCATTCACTGGAGCCGAAATAAGGGACAAAGCGATGCTGTGGATCAGAAAGTGCTTCTTGTTTCTTTGTACGACTCTTGAATCCTTCTGCATTCAGACTAACCGCAGCTTTTTTCTCTTCAGTATAGTTGTGCTTATGATTGATTGGATAAAAGAATAATAAAGCTGTTACCATGAGGAGCGCGCAAAATACGGGCCCTAAAATCAGCCACAAACGCTTAAGCATTCTGAAGCTCCGTTACACCTTCTACGATCTTGTTAGCAGTATTCCAATCATCGCGTCCAAATTCAGATACAGGAACACGGATGCCAAAGCGATTTTCCAGTTCCACAATCAATTCGACTGTCCCCATACTATCAAGGACACCCGCATCAAAGAGATCCTCATCCATCATGTCTGAGACATCTTCCATAAACAATTCGTCAATAATTTCAATTACTTGAGATTTTACATCCATTTTTCTATTCTCCTTTTATTTCAATTTTGGAAACCATTGTTGATCCAAGAATCCTGAGAAAATCAGGAAGGACAACATCACTGTGTTAAAGGTGATAAAGATCCCTAAAGCTTTGGTCCAACGATTGTCCGGTATAGGATCCAATCCTTTTGCTTTTCTTTCTTTATTGATGGTCTTTTTCTTACGAATCCAAGCATCATTGATGACCAGTCCAAGCCCATGGAAGAGCCCATAAGCGATGTAGTACCAAGTCACCCCGTGCCAGAAGCCCATGACCAACATATTGATAATGTAGGCAACATTTGAGGTGGTAATCCGGCTCTTGAATACTTTATTGCGCATCAATACCATCACGAGACGCATAAAGACAAAATCACGGAACCAGAAAGATAAACTCATATGCCAACGATTCCAGAATTCCTTTAAGTCACGTGATTTAAAGGGACGATCAAAGTTGATGGGACTTTTAATTCCCATCAGATTGGAAGCTGCTAAAGCAAACATCGAATAGCCCGCAAAGTCAAAGAAGAGGTCAAAGCCATAAACATACATGACTCCCAGCGTTCCGATATTGAAGAATCCACCTTGAGACAAAGCATAGGTCTGCACATGTCCTAACAATAAGTGGCCAAAAATATGAGCTAGGATAAATTTATAAAGGAAGCCATACATGATATACTTAACAGCTTGCTCCAACATATCCAATAATTCTTCACGCTCAGGAATAGCGTTATAATCCTCATTAAAACGCTTGAAACGATCAATCGGTCCACTTGAGAAGGTCGGCATAAAGAGCATAAAGCGTAAGAATTCCCAGAGTGTGAATTCTTTCAAGACACCATCTCGCATTTCGATGATCATTCCGACAGCTCGGAAGGTTAAATACGAAATCCCTAAAAATCCAAACAAGGATTGGTGCCCATTCTTGATCGCTGGCTCCACCTTAACAAAGATCAGGGGCAAGACAGACAAGAAGGAATGAAGATAGAAAATCCACTTGTTGTCCGCTTTCTGACGATAGATTTTGTAGGAATACACAATCAAGATTTGCCAGACTACGTAAAAGAGCAGGGCATAAATTTGCTTGAGATTCGAACCTGTCAGCATCAAAATGATAAAGATCAGACTCACCAGTCCTTCATAGACCGGAAATCTCTTTTTGAAAAAGAGGCCCACAAAGATCGGCAAAAAAGCTAGAATGAGGTAGACAAAATAGATCGGTGTTCCATAGTGTTCTAAATGAGGGAGCTGTTTCAAAAACTCGATCATCGGTTATTAACCTCGCTAATCAACCCTTTGATGTCGATTTTCCCGTTTGGTGTTAATGGCAGGCTATCACGATAGAGGAATTTTGAAGGCATCATATAAGACATCATGATGTTTTCTAAATCTTCCTTGATGGCTTTTGTGATATCAATTTCGCGCTCAAATTGTTCTTTGACGCCCTCTTTTAAGATGACATAGGCCAAGAGATTTTGGACCTTGTGATCCTTATTATAACGCGGTACTGCGACTGCTGAGTCAATATACTTCGATTTGTTCAAGTTTTGAGAGACATCCTCTAGCTCGATACGATAACCGTTAAACTTGATTTGGAAGTCCATCCGACCACCATAGAGAAGAAGGCCTTCATCCGTCATGGTTCCGACATCTCCCGTATGGTAGGCTGGAAGACCTTCAAATTCGAAGAAGGCTTCTGCTGTTTTCTCTGGATTATTCATATAACCTTTTGAAACAGCTGGGCCTGATACGATGATCTCACCTTGCTCACCATTCGGCAATTTGTTACCTGCCTCATCAATGATGAAGGTTGGAGAATCTTCTTTGGTGTAACCAATTGGCAGACGTTTCAAAGTAGCTAACATCTCATCTGTTACGGCTACAGCCGAAAGAGCTACAGTTGCTTCCGTTGGGCCGTAGGCATTGATGATGCGTGCATTTGGGAAACGCTCGCGCAATTTCTGAGCAGTCTTGACTGTCAACTCTTCCCCATCAAAGTAGAAATGGGTGATCCCTGGCATTTTTTCAGCATTGAAATCCTCAGACAACATGGCCATATCTGCAAAAGATGGTGTTGAAGTCCAGATCGCAATCGGAAGAGAAAAGATCGTCGCAAAGAGTTGTTTGAAGTCTTGAGTGATAGCTGATGGAAGGGCAAAAAGGGTTCCTCCAAGAGCTAAGGTCGGTGCCCAGTACATGACAGACAAGTCAAAAGAATAGGGCGGTTGCGCCAACATTTGCGGACGCTCTGGCGTTGCAAATTCCTTGTCCGTAATCATCCAGTTGGTAAAACTGAGCAAGTTATCGTGCGAAATTTGCACCCCTTTTGGTTTCCCGGTTGTCCCTGAGGTAAAGATGATGTAGTAGTTATCATCCCCTTTGACCGGATGTTTCAAGTCATAGGCATGCTGAGCCGCATAAGCTTCACGCACTTGCTCCAAGGACATGATTGGAGCAGCTGGGTTTTCCAATGGAAATTCATTGATGGCAATAATCAAGCTTGGCTCTGCTACTTCAACAATGGCAGACACGCGCTCCAAGGCAGAGTGGCTATCAATCGGAATGTAGGCATGGCCAGATTTGGTCAAGGCCACAAAGGTTGCTAACATTTCATATTCTTGACCACCAAAGACCACTACAGGTGACTTTTCAGGAAGTCCCATTTGGTCGATGTGGGCAGCCAAGCTATCTGAATCAGCCTTCAATTGGCCATAGGTATGCTCCTCACCAAGGACATTGTAGACAGGATAGTCTGGTTGTAGTTGCGCATAACGTTCAATTGTCTCGATCATATCAGTAATTGGTTGGTTTGACACGGCTAGGAGTCTCCTTTTCTAAAATTCGTTGTAGATAAAGCCACCCTGACCTTGACCAAGGTAACTAAAGAAATAAAGTAGGGCTAGAAAAATGGCGAAATACAAGACCGTCTGCCCGATAAATTTATAAAGTGTTTTATGTTTCATAAGTTTCACTCTTCATTTTGATTGTTATTCACTATTTTACCATTTTTTATACCAAGTAAGCAATTTTAAACATAGTGAGAATGTCGTAGAAAACGTTATCATTTCAGATCATTCAAGTCGTTTAACGAAAGCATTTTTCTTTAATCAGTTTTCTGGTTGAAATCCTATTCTATTTCACAGTCCCCTGACGAATCAACTCCAGACACTTGTCCAGATCCACATCTCTCTCGAAATGGCTAGGTGTCCAAGGAATCTCTATATCGGGTAGAACACCCTGATCCGTCATCCCTTTGCCTTGATCCAGGCTTAGACAGCGAGAAGTAGGAAACATCAATCGATAATCACCATAATCAACGGTACAACAATTGGAATAGTCTAAAATTCCGAGAGTTGGTCTACCTACCACCGTTACCTTCTTAAATTGCTTCATCATCTGGACAAAATTATCTCCAGAAGAAGCGCAGTAGATGTCTGATAAGACAAAGATCCGTTCGGGATAGTGGCCTCCTCTAACCTCTGGGAAGAATTCCTCGCTTTCTTGCTGATACGGTACATAGCCTTTCCCCCGATGGCGGAGCAATTCCTCTTTCATCTCTTCAAGCAGTTTAACCGTTTCAGGACTAATTTCTTCCTGTTGCATCCAGTCCTCAAAGTCTTTCAAGCGCAGGTCAACATTGCGCTCCGTATAGAGAATTTCCATGCCATCATCATCCCAGTCAAGCGAATCATAACCCTGATCCTTCTCTAAACCTAGGTGTAATAGAGGGAAATATAAAGAATCTGTCCCTCCGCCGTTCTGTCGAACATCAACGAGAAGGAACTTGACCTCCGTCATCATCGGTAAGCACTCTTGATATACCCGGCTAATAGCTCCCTCATCCATAAAGTTATCCAGACGAAGGTAAAGGATCTCATCGTCTAATCGTTTCCAAAAAATCTGATCTTGGATCGGCTCTTGACTGGGCACTACTTCAATGGTCTTTTCTACCCCTTTCCGGAGAAGAGTGACCCTTCTTGACTGAGAGACCAAATCTGCCCATTCTCGGTAATGTCTTTCGGGGGTCTTACTGATAAAATAGTCCTTATGAAGAGACGCTACCTGCTCCAAATCACTTCCATCCAGACTTAGGATCTGGTCCCCTGCTTGGAGACCCGTATCTGCATTCGCCTTTTCAACATAAAGTTGATGGCCCGTTACGCGTAAGAGAAAGCCTTTTTGACCAGCTTTTTTATTCTGAAAGGAGATATGGCCAATAATCCCAAAACTGGCTAGGTAGGACCTGACTTGATAAAGAAAGGCATCATCCGACATATCATCTGTCATTTTTTCTCGAAAGCGATCGGGGTCGCATCCTTTTCGATCCTTGATGGTAGATGAATCATGGCTCATAATCGAGATGATATCTTCAAAAATAGCAGTCTTTTTCATAAAGGATTCCTTCAATTTTTTAGAAATAGTATACCACTTTTTCTTAAAAAGTTCTTAAAATCCTAAAAAACTATCCTAAAGTAGGATAGTAGTTATAAATTCTTTCTTTTCTTCGCTTTCTTTGTCAGAGCAACATCACAATTTTCAATCTTGTTAATCAATAGATTAGCAAGGGCAAAATCATCGATGTTCGATTTCATATTCACCTCATAGTTCAAGGTCAGTTGTTCTCCAGCTTGGGCCGTTGTGACAGAAATAAAGTCAACTTCTGAACAACTTTGGTCTAACAACTGACTGATTTGTTCTGCAACAGCATCTTGTTTTAAGACGGTAATAGTCAAATGACGGCGCCGTTGATGATCTGCCTTACTCTGTTTGTTCTCCAATACAAGCCAAACCCCTAGTAAAGAGAGGGTTGATAAAATGGCCAATAAAAGATAGCCCGATCCTGCTGCTAGTCCTATAATCATGGCTAGAAAAATCGCAATCAACTCTCTCGAACCACTCGTAGCTGACCGGAAACGAATCAAACTAAAGGTCCCTGCCACTGCAATCGAGGTTCCCAAACTTCCATTGACCAAAAAGATCACTAAGGTCATCATACAAGGAAGCAAGGTCAAACTAATGACAAACTCTCGAGTGTACAGTGTCCGGTATTTATAGGTCCAAGATAGGGCCATTCCTAGAAAGAGGCTGATCAAAAGGGCCAGCAGTAAGCGCACCGGATCCACCGTTGCTGTGGCATTATTAAAAATAGAATCAAATAGATTAGACATAGGCAGCACCTACCGTTTCTTCCACTGGTCTTGGGGCATAATCCAATCCTTGTGATTTATGATAAGCACAGCTATATTTTGAAAATTTCTGCTTGACCAAACCATACTTCTCTAAAATATCCTTTAACCATTGAGGTTCTTGTCCGGGAGCCTTAATTTCCATGATCACGAAGTCATCCTCTAACAAAGGTTCTCCTTTCTTCCCATGAAAAAGACTAACAGCTTGATCACGAAAGACTAAGTTTTGATCGATTGTCACGCGAATTTTCTGATAAGGATAACCCTGAATGGATTTCTTTTCTTTGAGAGACAAGCGATCATAGTAAATGAACATCCGTGGTTCCAACCGATGACCATAGCGTTTGCGCAATCTCTGAATCTCTTGCACTAAGTCTGGATCTTGTATCTGATGATCTACTGTCCCATCTGTCATCAAGTTGATAATGGCTTGTGAAGTAGCGACTAGACGGAATTTATGGCCAATTCCTTCTTCATCTTTTGACTTCACCTCTAGAAATACCGGACTGTCTGCTTGAGGTGTTTCTATATAAGTCCGCATACGTATTTTTTCACGGCGGTGTTGTTTCGCAAGAGCATCTTGAATAACCTCAAAATTTTCCGTATCAAAATAAATGTTTGAAATAGTTGAAGTTGGATAATCATCTTCTACGACGTATTTTTTTAAGTCTTTGATCAAGTCTTTTACGTCATCTTTTGCGACGATATATTTTGTTTCGATTCGTTTAAAACTTGTCTCAATTGTTTTTTTCATGTTTCTACTCCTTTAAGGGGGGATATTGCTTCTAATCTTCAGTAAGTATGGATACGACTTACGTGTTTTCTAGTTTAATGGGACTTTCTTAACTGGTCATTAAGCCAAACTTAAAGAAAACTAAAGTTAAGATTCCTTTCAGAAAAACTTTAGGAAACTTTCAGCTAGCAACTTTAGACTAGGAGCATATCAATTGAACGAGAGGAAAAGCTCATGAAATCAAACAAATGGAAATTTTTATTAACGGGGGCCGCAACCCTCACCTTACTGACAGCTTGCACCCAGGCATCATCACAATCAGCTACAAAAAGCAATACTGCTCAAACAACCGCTACTTCTACTTCAAAAAATAAAACAAACAATTCCAACTATTTTACAGATAAGGACAAGGACACCTCATATGATGAAAGTACAGCCTCTACTGTTAAACTGTCTGGATCTTCTGCAAGTGTATCAGGTGACGGCGTAGCTGTTTCTGGATCCACCGTGACCATCTCGAAGGCCGGAACTTATGTCATCTCTGGTGAATCTGATGGGGTTCAAATCAAAGTCGAAGCAGGTGACTCAGATGATGTTCATATCGTCTTAAAAGGTGTTACTATGTCCAACACCAACGCACCAATTTCTGCTACGAAAGCGGGGCATGTCTACCTGACTCTAGCAAATGGCACGACCAATACCTTGTCTGATTCAAGTTCAAACAGTGATGAAGATGCCGATGCGGTCATCTTCTCTAAAGGCGACCTCACCATCAATGGTTCGGGTACGCTCAACATCGATGCCAAGAAGAACAACGGGATAAAGGCCAATGACACTCTCCACATCACGGGTGGAACCTATAAAATCACAGCTGTAGGAGATGCCCTCAATGTCAATGACGAACTCAATATCACTGGCACGACCATGACCATTGACGCAGATGAAGATGCGGTCAAGGTGGATAATGATGAAGATACTTCGGTCGGAACCATGTACCTTTCAGATAACAAAATGACCATCACAGCAGGAGACGATGGCATCCATGCTTCTGGTGATCTGATCATCGATAGCGGAACCTATCAGGTAACCGAGTCTGTCGAAGGTCTCGAAGGAAAATCGATCACCATTAACGGTGGAGATATCACCATCTATGCAACCGATGACGGGGTCAATGCGGCTAATGCTAATGCCAACCAAGATGAAATTTTCTTCACCATGAATGGTGGAACTCTCAACGTTGAAGTTGGCCAAGGGGATACCGATCCAATCGACTCAAACGGTAATGTCACTGTGACTGGAGGAACCATCAATTTAACAGGGCAATCCGGCTTTGACTTTGATGGTACTGCTACCTATACCGGTGGAGATATCTATATCAATGGTGAAAAACAAACAGAAATTGTCAATTCCATGCCTGGAGGCGGTGGTGCTCCCGGCGGTGGCGGACCTCAAGGTGGTGGACCTGGAGGCGGACATCCATAACAACAAATAAAGGCAGGATTTCTTCCTGACCTTTTTTTGTTCCTCTTTTTATGATAGAATAGAAAATCAATCAACTTGTTGAAAGGAATATGATGAAAAAACAGACACTACCTCTTTTGTTCACACTCTTGCTGTCTCTTCTTTTTCTATCAGCCTGTGTGCCGGACCTTAAGATCAATTTTAAACAAGTGCCTACTACTACCAGCTCAAAAAAGAAAACCACTAAAAAAAGTAGCTCGAGTCGTTCAACTAGCTCAACTAGCACAGGTAATTCCTCTAGCTCTCCCTCAACTACTACGGAGACCACTTCTGACATCATCACAACCGAAGGGCTCCCTAGAAATGCCCAAGAAGCACCCAAGGATAAAATTTATGCAACAGGGAACTTAAAAGTAGCCTACTCTAGAAATGACGACAATATTTTTGTACAAACGCCGGATTATGAAGGGTATACCACTGCTCTTGTCCAAAAAATCCTTGGAAATCCAGAAAAACAAATAACAGACCCTGCTTATATTAGCGAATCTTTTCAAAATATTGAACTAGAAAATATTAAAAATCTCTACCGTAAGGGGAAAATTACAGAAGAACAAGCTCATGCCTTTTTATTGGGAGCTGTTGATCTGAAACAAGCTTCTAAATTCGGAGTAGATTACACCATTTACACCTATAAAAACAACACCATCCAACTGGTCTTTGAAAACGACCAACTCCTCTATATTACGCCAAATCCTGATGTTGTCTTCTTTAAATAATGAATATTCTCGCTTAAACAAGCGAGAATTTTTGTTTCACATGAAACAAAAAACTCTCAACTCCAAATGAGTTGAGAGTTCTTGACGATTAGTCCTCTTCATATTTTTTTGGATTGTAAAACCACATCCCTAGTCCCGCAAATAGAGCAATGGTCATCAAAAGAAAGACCACTTGATTTCCAATTTCTCCTGTCATCGAAATCGTTTGACGAAGACCAGAGACGGTATAGCTCATTGGCAAGAATGGATGAATGGCTTGGAAAAATCCATTTGTCAAAGCAAGAGGATAAGTTCCTGCACTAGAAGCCAATTGCAAGAGCAAGAGGATCAACGAGAGGAAAGCACCGACCTTTCTTTGCCATGTTGTTAAAGCGGTCACGATAGACATGAAGGCTAGACTACCGATCACACAAAGGAAGAGGGTAGCCATCTCATGATTGGCAGATAAACCAATCAAGTGAACAGCACCATAGACCAAGATTCCTGCAACCACCGCAATGGTTCCATTGACCTCAAAGCGAGATTTAAACCATGCCCAACGACTTTCAGGATGACGACCGGATGGCAATTTTGCAAAGATCATATTGGTTGACAAGGCACAAACAAAGAGTGCTACAGAGATCATATAAGGAGCCATTCCGACCCCATTTACAGGGACATTATCTTGATCTGTTTTAGAAGTCGTAACAGGATTGGCTAAGGTTTTTGCGTTTTCTTTTTCAGTTGTAGCCACATTCAATTGTCCCTTAGCATCGTTTAATCCTTGACTCAAGGTTTGGCTTCCTGTTGCTAATTCACCTAAACCGTTTGTCAATGTTTGGCCACCCGTTGCTAATTTGCTGGATCCTTCTGAGATTTGATTTGCTCCGTCAGCTAGTTTATCAGCCCCATTCACCAATTGACTTGATTTTTCTGTCAACTGATTGACACCAGTGACAAGTTTGTTGACACCACCTGCCAATTCTGGAGTTTTGCTGTTCAATTGTCCTACACCGTCAGCTAATTTTCCAGCACCGGCAACCAATTCACCCGACTTACCTGTTAATTGGGTCGCTCCTGAAGCCAGTTGATTCATACCTGATGTCAAGGCAGGCATCTTCCCATTTAACTCACCTAGACCAGAAGCTAATTGATTGCTTCCTGCAAGTAATTCTGATGATTTACTATCTAGTTGACCAACACCTGCTGCTAACTGACTAGCCCCATTTGTTAAAGTACTGCTATTGGTCTGAAGTTGTGTTGCTCCATTAGCGATTTTATCAACACCAGCTGTATAAGCGCTGATCCCTTGACTGATGGTTTGACTAGCTGGCAACAATTGTCCACTAACTGCGGATTGGATCTTAGACAAGCCACTTGACAAGTCTGTCAAGGTAGAAGAAGCTGTCGGTAAAACTTGATTGGCTGCCGTTTGCAGTTGTGTCAAGCTATTTCCTGTATTCAAACTACCTTGGATCGTTTGAATCGTTGTCAAGATTCCTTGAGCCGCCGTTTCATTCGAGCTTGGGCTCGATGAGATCGCCGCATTGATCTCCGCTTGTTGGTCAGCTGTCATTGCTTGATAGGCTGCTGTCCCTTGCACACTTGCAAGGGCATTTGCACGATCCGTTTGGGCTGAAGCAAGGATTGATTGAGCTGAATTCGCAATACTCGTCAATCCAGACGAAAGTTGACTGGTATCTACTGTAGCATTTTGAATCGCTGCATTTAATTGGTTTAAACCAGCTGCCAATTGATCAATCTGAGCAGATTGACTTGTAGAAGCTTGTAGCTGGCTTGATAATGTTTGAATACCTGATTCTAATTGTGAAACCCCATTTCGAAGGGTAGCAGATTGACTACTTAATTGACCCGCTCCTTCTGATAAAGTAGCGACTCCATTTGTATAGGTTGCTAAACCATTTGAAAAGTTAGATAGGCCTGAATTCAATTGACGCACGCCATTGGTATAATTCCCAAGACCATCATTGAGGGTCCCCATACCACTGGTTAATTGACCAACTCCTGAAGCCAACTGAGGGGTTTGACTCGCCATTTGATTGAGACCATTTCCTAATCGATCTACTCCGGTAGCGTAAGCCATCAAGCCTGTATTAAAAGTACCAAACCCATTATTTAATTGATTGACGCCAGATACCAAGTTTGGAAGTTGACCAGCCATTTGATTGAGACCATTTCCTAATTGACCAACACCATCTGTATAAGCCGCTAGACCTGTACGAAGAGTAGTTGCACCATCTGAAAATGCTAAGCTTGAACGAGCCAATGTATTCAAATTAGTAGATAGTGTTTGACCACCATCTTCCAATTTACTTGCACCATCTGCTAATTTAGCACTTCCATCTGCCGCTGTCCCCATACCAGATTTAAGCGATCCCATTTTGGAAAATAAAGCTGTTGTATACGTATTGGTCACTTTTTCGGCCACTGACTGCTTCATTTTTGTCATCGCAGTGTCACTCATTTTTCCTGCGATAAAACTATGACCACTGGACGTTTGGTAATCAATGGTCATCTGTTCCGGATGATTGGTTAAGATGGAGCTAGCTTTTTTTGAAAGATCCTCAGGCAGGGTTACAATCATATAATAATCGCCATTTTTAAGACCATCTTTCGCAGCTTTCTCATCTACAAAATGAAAATCAAGTGAGTCATTGTCCTTCAAATTGGACACCATGTCTTTTCCGATTTCCATCTTTTGTCCATTATATGTAGCAGATTGATCCTTATTGACAACCGCTACAGGAAGATCCGAAACTTGGCCATATGGATCCCACATGGAAGATAGAAAAATAATATTATAAAGAGCTGGAATCAAAGCAACCCCAATCATGACAATGATAAATGTTGGCTTTTTAAGAATAGCCTTCCATTCTTTCATCATATTTTTTGTCTCCTTTTTATACACATTGTCTAAATTTCTGATATAATAGATTATACAGTTTCTAGAAATTTTCACAAGTAGGAAATCTTTATTTTTAGACACTGTGTATAATTTTGTGCAAAAAGGATTAACAGATGACTGAGAGCAATAAACGATTAAAAACAAAACGAAATATCGAGGAGGCGATGGTTCGACTACTAGAAAAGGAATCATTCGACCAAATCACAACGGTTGAGTTAGCACAAGAATCCGGCATTAGTCGCTCTAGCTTTTATACCCACTATCGAGACAAGTACGATATGATCGAGCGCTACCAACAAGCACTCTTTCACAAGCTTGAATATATCTTTGACAAACACCAAGACGACAAGCGCCAAGCGATTACAGAAGTGTTCGAATTCCTAACCAAGGAGCCACTCTTTGCAGTTCTTCTGACAGAGAATGGAACCAAAGAGATCCAAACCTTCTTACGACATAAATTACAGATTCTTCTGGTTGATAGTTTGCAAGAGCGCTATAGTCATAAATCATTAACAGATATTGAAAGAGTCTACAGTTCTGTCTATCTGACCAATGCCTTCTTCGGAGTCTGTCAGATGTGGGTTTCGCGCGGAAAAAAAGAAAGTCCTCAACAAATGGCTGAATTTTTAATGAAAATGTTACGGTAACAGTCTCTCCTGATCGATCTAGATCAGGAGTTTTTTTATTAGCAGGTTTAGGTTTTAAGAAAACAAAAAGGGGAGCAAAGCCAGAAATCAACCCTTTAAGACAAAACAAAAAGCCCACTGTAGTAGGCTTTCTGCAAAGTATATCTTAAAATTAAAGCATTTTGTTATCAGCACTCAAACATGTATAGTAATGATAAGGCAACCTAACCACCAAAAACATTGTATTTTAACAATCACTAACAAAGTGAGACATGCTGGGGTAACTTAAAGGGTAGTAAAAAGGGAACTAAATCTAATGAGTTCAACAGGCAAGAATTAAGCTCCAAAATTTTGGGGCTTTTTTACTATAAAAATAGCCATACAAAACAAATGTATAGCTATTATCTCTCAATATATTTCTAAATTCCAAAAGTAGCCACTCTGGGCCATTTTAAGCTAGTTTTCAACCCCTTTTTATCTGGAAGCCTCCGACTTGGAAAAAGTTCCCTTCACCGGTTCCCGATTGACCTAAAAAAATTTTTTAAAGAGGGGGGGATCTTGAAAAATTCAAGAATTGATAAAATCAAATTTTACAGAAAATCAAATTTTGGATTTTTGGAAAATAACAAATAAATGATTATTCAAGTAACTTATTTTATATTTTCTTTTAATTTTTTCTTATTTAATTATCTATTTAATCTCTTATAGGTTGATCATATTAGCATAAGCCTCTATTATAGCTCTTCTTTGCTTTTTA
Organism: Streptococcus sp. 27098_8_148; assembly: GCF_041432105.1. NCBI lineage: Bacteria > Bacillati > Bacillota > Bacilli > Lactobacillales > Streptococcaceae > Streptococcus > Streptococcus sp. 27098_8_148. The sequence continues at coordinate 50,482 of NZ_JAPVYY010000007.1, forward strand.
ATTCTTCTCACTGGTCTGTCAAGTCGTTCTGATATTTCCTCCCATGTTAATTGTTCACCCAGCCAGTGCATTTTAAATAAAATTTTCTGTTCTGGAGTTAATTTTTCTAGTAATAGCTCTACTATTTCCTTAAAAAGCTCTAAATTTCGTAATACTATATCACTTTCTAGCCTTATAATGGTATTTTCAGTTGGATTACTGATTTTATTTGAACCACTCGAATGTTCAGTAAACTTTTTATTATAAATTATTTCTTGTCTTCTCAAAAATATTTTATTCTCTATGTTCTTGTAACGGTCTAGCTCTTCATCTAGCCTGTCTAATTGTCCCTTAGTAAGCAATATTACCCCTCCCTATACATATACTACCAGCCCTGTTAAATGGCCTATATTTCAGTTATTAGAGCCTTTATTCTATGTATTTATACTATCCTTATCTCATTTAAGCCTATCCCTTCAACTTAAGAAGGTGTTGCATAGTATCTGCCTGTTGTTGCATTGCAACACCTACTTACCAGTGTTTTTTCTGTCATTGTCACCTTGTTTTTCCCTCCAGTTTAACATATCTTACATTCTGTGAAACTCACCATCTTCCCTCTTTCCTTGCTATTAAAAGGATCTTAAGCATTTCATTTTTTCAGTTTATGCTTGCCTCATTGTGTTAAAGTCTATAAAAATCAAAGTAATAGCGATACTTGTTGAGTACCGCTATATATAAAATGAATTACTTTAAAAATTCCTTAGCTTTCTTAATTTCTGAATTTAGATAGATTTCACCGCTTACCTCTGGTTTAAATAGAGGTGTAATAGCGTTTAGTTCTAACTCTGTTCTACACCCTGAAAGACTATGTTTATTAGAAATTTCTTTTACTATCTTGTCATTGATCTCTTGCACTTCTTTTTCAATTGATCGAAGTTTTTCAAACTCCTTTATGATATGTTTAATAGCTTTTTTGTAAGAAGCTTCTAAACCACTTTTTCTAAACCGTCTCCGTGTTTCAAAATGGATATAAACAGGAACTTCACTATGAAAAATTGTTTTAATATCTTTAAGCTCTCTTGATACACTTTCTAATTTTTTTGTTAATAAGTTCAATTGATCATGTGAAATAACTTCATTGCCATCTATTAAACTTTCCAGATCGTCTAGGCTAAATCCTTCAAAATTTTGTAATTTTACTTTTTCATCTAAAACAGTTTTTTCAAACTTTGAAACATTAGCCTCTTTCTGTTCCACCTCTTCAAATCTTTTATAAAGTTCTTGTAGAGGGTACTTTGATAAATCTAACTCCATTTAACTACCTCTTAATTCCAAGTTGCAAAATAACCTAATGTAGGTTGAACCTTCTTAACGTCAAAACGTGTATATAGTGCAAGGCGTTCAGAATATGTTTTTAAGTCTGTAACCCATTTTACAGATGTCTGATTGTACTTGAACAGTTTAGCATAGTTCTTCAAATCTCCAACAAACGCAAGCTTGTCTCCAGCATTTCCTAATGTAGTATCATCTACTACTACAAAATGATCAGTATAGAATGTTTCACTAGTTCCATCTACCTTGTTTACTTTAAGAATTGGTAAGCCTGAACTATCTACCATCTTTTCTAGGTGGTTAAATAAAGAATTAGTAACTACAATTGAAACTTCTCGCTCTGGGTTCACCAGAGCTACTAGATCTTTAATGTCATTGATAGAGGCAATACTTTTTGCAGTCGCAAGTGATAGAACTTTCCCAATTCCTTTGTTCATGGTTTTACGCTCAAGTTTAGCAATACTATTTCCTAGGAATGAATCTAGATTATACATACCGTCATCAATTTGTTCTTTTGATAGGTTAAGAAAACCCGCAAATGTCTTCATCTTATAATCAACTTCTAGAAAATCTGTCTTAGCTTCTTCATCTCTATTGCCACCAAGAGTATCACTAATCTCAATCATTCCTACCTTGTCTAAGTCAATTTCTTCATACTTTCCATCTTTGCTAGTTACTTCAATAATATCAATTAGAGAAACTAAATCTTTCTTTTCATCTTGTTTGTAACTATCAATAATAGCTTGATCAATAATGGCTTGATCACTTTTCAATTCAAGGCCAGTTGTTTCATAACCAATACTACGAATATAATTTTCTAATTTTTCTTTTTTGTTTTTTAAGTCAATTTTCATTTTTGTCTTTCTCCTCTTATCTTTTTATATCTGCTCTTTGCTTGTAGTTCTTCCTAAAGTTCCTAGCGGTTATCTTGTCCTTTAGAACTCTCCGAACTTTCAAGATCATCTGCTCTAGTTTCTGATTGTTGTTGATGTTTGACATATTTTTCTAAAATCTCACGTTTCCTTTTATTTAAGTTCTTGTCACTCTTTTTACAGTTTGAAAAGATTTTCTTCCTTTTTTCTGGATCCATTGAAAATTTAGCACCTACAACATAATCAGGGAAAACATTTCTTTCCATAGCCCACACCTCCTTTCTTGATATACAAAAAGGGACATACCATTAGCATTATCGCTTACGGTACGCCCCTGAGTTGTTCTCAATAGACATATTTTTTTGTTTCTCTTTTTGTTAATAGATTAAGCTTACCATCTGAATAGCTCAAATTAATTTCGCCAAACATGGGCGCTTTCTCTACTTCTATTGTACCATTTTTATAAAATAAAATATAGCCTTCTTCTAAATATCTTTTCAATTTATTTTCTTCCATTTTTGATACCTCTATTTCTTTAAAATTTATGCTTTTTCCTACACTTAGTAATTGCTCCTACACTTGGGAAAACTCACCCGTTCCTTAAATCCCTTGTCCCACAAGGGTTTTCACGTTTCTACTACACTACTACACTTATTTTTCTAACTCGGAATTTCTTATAAGAGTATATATACAGATATAACAACACTCTTTTATTATTATTTATATTATTTAAGTGTAGTAGTGTAGTAATATATAATAAAACTCAATTGTATCAATACTTAACAACTACTACACTTATATAATTTAGTGTATTTCATGTGTATGTTCTGTAGTGTTTTTTTCGTAACCCCTCACAGTTTTAGAGGGTGTAAAACGATATGTTTTATTTTGATAATTCGGAGTGTCTTCTTTCGGCCTAAACCCTTTGGGCAATTCTTGACCCTTTGGAATAGTGATAGGATACTTTGTTTTTCTCCACTCGCTGGGTAAGTACTTCTCAAATTTCTTATTTAGTCCTTGGCTAGTATAACTACTTTGGTGATTATGAAACTCTACAAAGCCAGTAAATCGCCACCAGACAAAATCATTGGGCAAAAATGTTGATTGAATATCTTGAAATAATTCATCAGCAAATTGCTGGATTGTGTCTAAAGATTGTTGATAGTCTAGTAAGTATTTTCTTGAAATTTTTGGCTGGATAAATTCGTCAAATTCTAAATCTATTACCAACTTCAAAACATACTCTAACACTTCTTTCCTCTTGATATAATCATACTTAATAGCTCTATTAGGTTTTTTTATCCCATCTGAAAAAACTCTTTGAAACGGAAGGATTACCATTCTTCTCATTATAGCGTTTTTATCACCGTCTAGCCTTGGCATTTCATTTGTTGATTGAATAACAACAGTCTTTATATAAGCACTATAGGCATCTTTCCCCTTCTTTTCAACTGAAACAGTATCCCCACCTACTAGAGAAAATAGTTTAGAGGTATCTTTAATGAGTGCCTTTTGTTGAATATCGTCCCCAATAACCGCCCTCTTTCCTAACGCTTGGGCCAGTGTGAAGCGATTGTTTACATCTAAATCCGTAATCTTTATACTAGCTATGTTTTCACGCCCAACAAGATTTATAAAAAGCTCTTGGAGTGTCCCTTTCCCTGTTCCACCTTCTCCAATAAACCAAAACATTTTCCCTAAACTCTCCCCTCTGATACAGGCGTGTAATAGTTGTAATGCTAGTTGATAAAGACTTTTATCTCCTGAAAAGAGATCTAGAAGCCAGCTCTCAAAATCCCAACCCTTTATGTTCACCCTCTGAGCGTTTGGATTATAATTGGTTTTAATTTTACTAGTGTATATTTTAGACGGAGTAAAAGGCTCTAACTGTTTAGTTGTTCGATTGTAAATACCATTGCCTACAATGATGTAATTTAGGTTATCTTCTAATTGTTTTCGTGGTGTCTGTCGTCTCAATGAATATATACAGTCGTTTGCTCTACGTTCATTATGGCGGTACTCAATCACGTTAATAATGTCCTTTAAAAACTCCAGATCATTTATATAAATACCTTTATCTGGATCATAGATATATACAGGGCTTACCCCTTCCTCGCTATCAATACGGCAAAAATTAAACAGATCTAACATTATACTTGCTACCATTGTATGGCTTAATGGCTTATCTATTTCTTTTTTTGCTCCCTCTTCTGTTGCACCCTTTTCTATCAAGCTTTTCAGACGATCATTATTAAATTTATCTAAATACTCTCTTACAGTCTTTTCCCAATTCACAAAAGTAGTTAGTTTTCTTACTTCTTCTGGTGGTTTTTGAAAGGGGATAATATTGCTTTGTTCTTCTTGCTTAATGATTTCTAACGCTCCTTTTACATTCATACTGACACCTCATAACGGTTTATCAATTCAACAAAATCACGGGCAAGAGATTTCTTTCTAACGATATTTGAGAAGATCTGTATGATTATTTCTAAATCATATCCAGCTCCAACCATCATTTTTAAAAAGGTGGATACTTCTGTTCTATCATTTAGGCCATACGCAACAAATTCCAGTAATGGCCCATTAAATTCTAAACCATAGCCATTTTTATCACTTCTAAATTTATAGACTTCATATAATTGTAAAAACTCTAGTAAATCCCCTTGTAATTTACTAATAGGTAAATTACGTACTAACTTCCAGCCTCTACTTTCCAGCTCTTTAGAGTTGGTTACTACTTGGATAAGCATTTTAGGACTTACTTGTTCTGTCAGATTTTCCCCCATTGGTTCATAGTAAATAAAAGCGTACCACTCATTCTTTTTATAAACCCTAGTAGGGCTATCCTTCAAAAAGTCAAAATCTTGTATTTTTTGTTCTTGTAGAAATAAAATCACTTGTCTATACATCTTTTCACCTCCTCAAAATGTTCTATGATCTTCTTTTCAGTTTCTTCATCTGTACCTAATGGTAGTAATAGAAGATTAAAGGGAGCGTTATATACTGCTTTGTTAAAATCTTTAGACGGTTCGTAATATCTTACTTCCATTTCTCTTTACCTCACTGATAAGAACAAATAAATATCACTTGGGCGGTAATAAACTTTTCTAGCTCTCTCCATAGGAGTTTGAAAACGTTGTAAGCCCATCAATTCCCAATTTCTTAGTGTTTCTCCTGAAACTCCTAGAGCCTCTTTTAATTCTTCTCTAGTAATAAGATCTAGTTTCCCTTTTCGTTCCATTTCTAAATTCACAAGGGTTTCTAAAGTCTCTTTTTGAGTTTGAAGCCATTCCAATTGAATTTCCTTTGAAAGTATTTCCATATCCTTACCCCTTTCAATTAAAACGCTTGCCAGCTAACCAAACATAAGCCCCATAATCTGGATTTAATCCTTTTGAACTTTCTACCTTTTCTTTTTCTTCAACTAGTTTGATTGGACTTGGTCTATTCCATATTTTCCATACAATTTTAAATAGAATTACAAGTAAAATAATGGTTTTGTCAGTTGGTAAATTCCATTCATTCATTTTATTTCCCTCATTCTCTTTTTAACTTCTAACCTCCTATAAATCAGCTATTTCTCCTGATTTATAGGCGGTTTATAGCGATTTTTCATGGATAGATATCCATTAATTTACTAAACAAAGCCTTAGAATTGCCCTGTCAGCACGCTTTCTTTACTACAATTTTCTTTTCTCACCTATCCGCTTGCCTGTTCTTGATAAGTGTTTAATTTTTTAGTTTTTTCTCATGTTCAATTTGATTTCCTATACGTTTCCAAGCATTATCAAAATCATTTCGTTTAATCTCACCATTATATAATTGTGAAACTAAATTCACTGCTCTATTTAATAACCTTGGATAATAGTTAACAACATTCATTAACTATATACCTCTGTTAGCTCCTTATAAAGATCATCTGGAATTTCATTCAATGCTTGTTGTTGTAACTGGATAGCTTTTAGGCGATTTGTATCGCTTGCGGTTGATTTTTCCATAATTTCAAGAGTTGACTGTACTTGCCTGAAATAAATATCAATCTTAAGGCGCTTTCCTTCATTCATTTCCTGTTTTTCAGCTTTTTTATCTCTTAAAAACTTGAAATCTTGAATTTCACCGTCAACAATTACATAAGAAATTACACCACGGTATCGCCATTGGTTTAAACGGTTCTTTATTTCATCAAAAGACCAGCCATTTAATTTATCTGCTATTAAATCAATAGTGATAATCCCATTATCTTCATAGATTTCTTGTAAAATCTCTTGCGTAAAAGGGGAAATCTTTCTTTTACTCATTGTGTACCTCGCTATTTTCTGTTATACTAGGTACATAAAAAGTATTTAGAAAGTCTCTCTTTCTACGTACCTATATCTGATATTAGTTGCTTACTCGCCATCGCCAAATTTTGAGTAAGTGACTTTTTTTGTTGTCCTTTTTTATCATTTTTGGGGAGTATACTTTAATTCTCCATTTTCTAGCATTTCTTGGATCATTTTCCACGCTTGGGCATTATCATCTGCCCATTTAACTAACATTCCATTTTCTGGTGGTAAAATAATGTTTTCTGCCTCAAATGTGGTAGTGTCAATAAACTCTTTAAAGTCTGTAAATGAAATTTTTGTATCCATTTTGTATCCTTTCTTTGTACTTTCTATTTACAATTTAAACGGTAATATAAAATAACATTTATAAATTATTATTTTTGTCTAATAGTCTTTAGCAAGCCATTCCATAGCTTTTTGATAAATAAATGGTTTAACTTCTCCTCCATCTCTTATTTTTCGGTAAGTTACTTGTGTGACTCCTATTTCTTCACCAGCTTGCTTTGCAGTCAATTTCTTATCTGCTTGCTTTCGTCTGATTGCTTTCGCTTGTATTGAGGTAATAAGCAATATTTTCACCCTCCTTTCACTTTTATTTTCTAACATTTTTGTTAGCTTAACTGTAGTTTACTAAATAAAATGTTAGTTGTCAACTATTTTTTAACAAAAATGTTATTTTTTATATATTTTTTTATTTTTTGTGATATAATTCTACTGAGGTAATAAGATGAATAGATTAAAAGAACTAAGAAAAAAGAGCAAAACTACTCAAAAAGAAATAGCAAATCTTTTAGGAGTTTCAGAAATGACTATTTCCCGCTGGGAGAAGGAAACAGAACTCTCAATCAAGCATGAATACATAAATAAGTTATCCGATTATTTTAATGTAAGTGTGGGCTACTTGCTTGGTTATGAAGATAATAATTCCTTTGTATCAAGTGTTGTAAATGAACTAGATTTATTGGATCCAGATGATAACACTAGCAATTTAAACTCCGATCTCAAAAATAAAATTAACTTAGTAAAAAATCTTATAACTGAGGAACAATCAGATAGAGTAGAAGACTATAGAAAAACCATTATCAAAGATAGTTATAATTTATTAAAAGGGCTAGATTTAGATGATGTTTTAACAGTTGCTGGAATAATTGAAAGATTATACTTTAGTCAGTACTCTATAGAGGAAAATAAAAAACTAGAAGAATATCGAGATACATTAAGTAAGAGATTTAAGAAATAATCCCCTAAACCCATCAGCTTTTATTAGAATTTTTAATTTTAACTATAATAAATTAAAGAAAAATTCAATTATTTTGAACATTCTTGTTGACTAACATCAAAAATTATCTTACAATGAAGGTACTTAAGGAATTAGCGCCCGATAATTCTCAGTGAAACGGGAACGCGAAAATAGCACCTTCTTTTACGGAGGTGCTTTTTTTTGCCAAAACCTTTTAAAACTATTGCTGGACAGATCGAACTACTTCATAAACGAGGCCTTATAATTACAGATTATAAAAGAGCTAAAAAATATCTACTGACCAACAATTATTATAGTATTATCAATGGATATAGTAAGTATTTTGAACAATCTCCAAATAAGTATATTCCAGGTACGAACTTTTCAGAAATCACTTACAGTTATTTCTATGACAAAGAAATTAAGTATTCTTTTTTAAAAGCTATTTTAGAAGCAGAAAAACATATAAAATCAATAATGGCTTACGTATTTTCTGAAAGCTTCGCCTCTACTCCTTATTTTTACTTAGATTTAAAAAACTATAACCATTTGAAGAAAGATAATATTTCAACAATTAAATTTGTAATCCGACAAATGGTTAAAATAATTGATAAACATAAATCAAGCAGAACAACTAATCGTATTCAACATTACTTTAGTAAACATCTTGAAATACCCTTTTGGGTAATAATTGATTACCTGACATTTGGGGATATGCTAGCTCTCTTAAAAGTCCTCCCGAATTCTTTACAAGATAAGATTTCTAAAATGCTTTATAGTTTTATTTGTGAACATATTAAAATTAATAAACATTTTACTCGTGCTATGCTTATTACTTTTGTTGAGAATATTGGAGAAATTAGAAATGTATGCGCCCATGACAATAGACTATTTAGTTTCAAGTGTAGGAACAGTGTGAAATACTATCCAGATTTACATTCTAACTACGGTATCAGTAATTCATGTGCTAAAAGTAGCCCTTATCATGTTTTTATAGTTCTACAGTGCTTCTTAAGCTCCATTGAATACGCTAAATTACACAATACATTATTATCAAGATTTAAAACCTTTGAAAAACATCTTCATACTGTTCCTGTTGATTTGTTTTTATCTGAGTTAGGATTTCCTACAAACTGGCATAAAACAACTGCTAGATTACCTCAATAATTAAGCTAGATCTATTAAATAAAAAAACACCGTAAAAATACGGTGCAATTTATGGAGTTAAATATTCAACTCTATGAACAGTGTTAATGTACCAAAACGCAAATTATAGATATACACCAACACACCTGTAGTATATCATTGATTTGTTTTTCTAGCAATACTTATTTTAATCTTTGCAGTATAAAGCCAATCCCCCCTATTTAACGCCTTCTAATGTGCAGGGGGTAAACACCCCTTATACTGTTATCAAAATTGATTTATAGGCTATCTAGGGCTTAAAAACACGATTTTAAAATAGATTATTTTCTTTTCTCACCTATCCGCTTGCCTGTTGATGGAAAGGAAAGAAAAATGAATATCAAAACCGTAGTAAAAAAGAATGGCCAAACTGTTTACCGTGCTAGTGTTTATTTAGGTGTAGATCAGATGACGGGGAAAAAGGCCCGTACCACTGTAACGGCTAATACTAAAACGGCAGTTAAAATCAAGGCTAGGGAAGCTATTAATACCTTTGCCAACAATGGATATTGTGCTAAAAATAAACCAACGATCACTACTTATAGAGAGTTAGTTGCTCTATGGTGGGAGAGTTATAAAAATACAATCAAACCAAACTCCCAACAATCTATGGAGGGTATTGTAAGGCTTCATATTTTGCCCGTTTTTGGCGATTATAAACTAAATAGCCTAACCACCCCTATTATTCAACAACAAGTAAATAAATGGGCAGATAGAGCGAATAGAGGGGAGAAGGGAGCATACGCAAATTATAGTTTTCTAAACAATATTAACCGCCGTATACTTCAATATGGGGTTACTATGCAAGTGATCCAGCACAATCCAGCCCGTGATGTTATTATTCCACGTAAGCAACAAGCAAAAGAACAAAAGATTAGATTTTTTAGCAATCAAGAATTAAAGAAATTTCTAGCCTATCTTGATAGTATGGATCTAAATTTATATGAAAATCTTTTTGATTACGTTCTTTATAAAACTTTGCTGGCCAGTGGTTGCCGTATTGGAGAAGTTCTAGCCCTTGAATGGTCTGATATAAACCTCAAAACAGGTACTATCAGTATATCTAAGACTTTAAACAGATATCAAGAAACAAATACCCCTAAATCAAAAGCAGGCCTAAGAGATATTGAAATAGATCCAGCGACTATCTCACTTTTAAAACAGTATAAAAAGCGCCAACAAGTAGAATGTTGGAAGCTGGGAAGGTCTGAAAATATTGTGTTCACACCTTTTACTACTAAATACGCTTACGCTTGCTTATTGAGAAAAAGACTACAGGGGCATTTTAAGAGTGCTGGGGTACCCGATATAAGTTTTCATGGTTTTCGTCATACCCATGCTACTATTATGCTTTACGCTGGAATAGAGGCTAAAGATCTGCAATATAGACTAGGCCACTCTAATATAACAATGACATTAAATACATACGTCCACGCTACAAAAGAAGGCGCAAAAAAAGCCGTCTCAATATTTGAAACGGCAATCAGCAATTTATAAATACAGTAAAATACAGGGTGAACCTGAAAAGGTACACCCTCTTACTATACAAAAATTAGTCATAGGTAACTAAAAGGGTAGTAAAAAGAAGAAAGCACTCTAGGAAAAATACCTAAAGTGCTTTGTTTAAAGGCTTTCCAGCCTATCATAGTTAAAAAGATATTACAACATTTTGTTGTAGAATTCAACGACAAGTGCTTCGTTGATTTCTGGGTTGATTTCATCGCGTTCTGGAAGGCGAGTCAATGAACCTTCCAATTTGTCAGCATCGAATGATACGAATGCTGGACGTCCAACTGTAGCTTCAACAGCTTCAAGGATAGCTGGAACCTTAGCTGATTTTTCGCGAACTGAGATCACTTGACCTGGAGTTACGCGGTATGAAGGGATATCAACGCGTTTTCCGTCAACAAGGATGTGACCGTGGTTAACGAATTGACGAGCTTGACGACGAGTAGTCGCAAGTCCAAGACGGTAAACAACGTTATCCAAACGACGTTCCAAAAGAAGCATGAAGTTGAAACCGACAGTTCCTTCTTTAACTTTAGTAGCTTGTACGAACAAGTTACGGAATTGTTTTTCACCAAGTCCGTAAGAGAAACGAAGTTTTTGTTTTTCAGCTAATTGCAAACCGTATTCTGACAATTTTGAACGGTTGTTTGGTCCGTGTTGACCTGGTACGTAGTTACGACGTGCCAATTCTTTACCTGTACCTGTAAGTGACAAGCCAAGACGGCGAGATTGTTTCCAAGATGGTCCTGTATAACGTGACATTTGAAATGTCCTCCTATAAAAATAATTTTTGTAGGAAATAACGTTTTAGACAAACCTGATTCGTTCAGAAAGCCTTCGCCCAAACAGCAAAGGTTACTTTTCTAGCTGACTTCCTGTTGACGAGCTTCATTTTGTCCTGCTGTCATTTCGCACAAACTCTATTCTATCACGGAATAGAAACTTTGTAAAGTCCTTCAAAACAATTTCAATGAAATTCAGACAATAATTCTATGATTCGTTTTTTATATTGCAATTGTTGCCAGTCTCTATCCGTTGCTGGATCCCATTTTAAAGGAAGATCTGCAATAATTTCACCGGGATTATGATTCAAGATATAGATCCGGTCACTCAATGTCAAAGCTTCTTCGATACTATGAGTGATCACTAGAGTGGTGAGACCAAGACGTTCCTTGCTTTCTAGATACCAGTGATAAAGATCCTGCCTTGTCAATTCATCTAAGGCACTAAAAGCTTCATCTAATAGGAAGACAGAATGACCCAATAGATAAGTCCTTAATAGCGCCACCCGTTGCCGCATCCCCCCACTCAGCGCATTAGGATAAAGGTTGGCGATACTTCCCAATTTAAATTCATCTAACAATTTTAGAGCTGTAGATGTTGCCTCTTCCTTAGGAATCTTTTTTAATTGAAGGGGAAGAATAATATTTCCCAATACTGTCTTATGTTCTAACAAAAGATCCTTTTGTAGCATATAGCTGACTTTTCCAAAGGAGATCGGGGCATCATCTACTTCTATAGCGCCCTTTTGTAAGGGAAGGATCCCAGCAATTAAATTAAACAAGGTTGATTTCCCTACCCCACTTGGACCTAGAATAGAGACGATTTCTCCTTTTTGCACTTCTAGTGATACATTGTTTAAAACTGCTTTATCTCCAAAAGAGAAACTTACATCTTTTACGGTTAAAATATCAGTCACCTACCAATTCATTTGTGAAACCTTTGTCTTCTAAGTCATTTGAAACCAATCCTTGCTCTTTTGCCCAAGCATAAAAAGCATTCCAACGTTTGGAGTCAAACTGTCCCCATTTATCCTTGTCTGAAGCATATTGACTGGAAAGATATTTTTGAGAAGCTAGTACAAAATCACGCTGGTTAGCCAAAGCAGGGGCCTGTTTAATCAAGATATCTGCTGCTTCTTCTGGATGCTCTATAGCATATTGGTAGCCTTTTTTCACCGCTTGAATGAATTTTTTTGCTTCCTCTTTATGAGATTTCAAATAGTCATTGTTAGCAATAATAACAGGCGAATAGTAGTCAAATGCAGGAACAAAATCTTTCATATAGAAGAAATTGGTTTTCATTCCCTTTTGCTCAGCCAAAATTCCATCCCAACCGTGATAAATCCAAGCAACATCAAAGACCTTATTTTCAATCGGAGTAATGGAATTTGAATCACTATTTGGAACCAATTTTACTTGATTAAAATCAGCCCCTTCTTTTTTCATCATCGATTTGATCATTTCCAACTCAATCGGATCATTCCAGGTACCATACTTCTTACCAACCAAATCTTTTGGACTTGTGATCGCTGCATCTTTTCTTGAAATAATCCCTGACGTATTGTGTTCGACAATAGCTGCAATAGCGGTAATACCCGCACCTTTATCCAATTTCTTGGCCATAGAATCTTGGAAATAAATACCAAATGGAGCTTTCCCATTGATAATCAAATCAGAACTACTGTCTTCCGGAGGAAGTTTTATATCTACATCCAGTCCTGCATCTTTAAAGTACCCTTTTTCCTTTGCTACATAGAGACCCGTGTGATTGGTATTCGGGGTCCAATCTAGAATAAAATCAATCTTTTTCAAACCACTTGACGATTGCTTGACAGAATTTTGACAAGCACTCAAGAAAACAAATCCCAATATTATTGAGAAAAATAAACCTATTGACTTTTTCATTAGCTATACCTCTTTTACATTTTTGTCAATTTAATTTTTACACCATTTACAAGTTTGTCAATCCTTTTTCCATTTTAGAATGGTTCGTTCTAATTGGTCAACGAGAAACATACCGAGTAAACTAATAGCAGAAATCAATACAATGATCGCAAACATCGTATCATACTGAAATAACTTCTTCGATTGGATCATATAGACCCCCAATCCATCAAAACCTCCTAACCATTCTGAAACTACCGTACTGATAAAAGCATAGGAAACGCTCACACGTAAACCTGCGAAAAAATAAGGAAGCGCTGCAGGAATTTTATAATGGACTAAAGTCTGAAAGCGATTGGCTTGCATAATCTGAAACAATCTCAGAATATCTTGATCGCAATGCCGAAAACCATCTAACAGACTGACTACGATGGGAAATACAACCGTAATAATGATCAAAACCAGTTTTGGAAGCATACCATAACCAAACCAAAGAACCAGGATAGGGGCCAAGGCAATCGTCGGAATGGTTTGAATAACAACCATAAAAGGATAGACCAGATCATTCACCCATTGAAAACTATCCATGAGAATCGCAAAGCCAGCAGCAAGAAGAACCCCTATAACAAGTCCGATCAAGGCCACTTGAAGGGTAGACAAACTGTGATGAATCAGGAGAGCTCGATCTCGTACAAAGGCATTCCCAATTTCAAGTGGCGTTGGTAATACAAATTTGGGGAGGATATTTAACAATCCTGCTAACTGCCATAAGACAAGAAGGCTGCTAAAACCTGCAAATCCTATCAACTGTTTTGAATATCTTTTTACAAGAGACATCGTAACCTCCTTTCTCACAAATAAAAAACGCCTCCAAAATAGGAGACGGATTGCACAAGGTCACTCATAACGAAAAATACATTTCATTTGTTTCCTACGCTGGCATTACCCAGATCAGGTGCGGTCGAAGCTTACACTTCCTCTCAGACTGTACACAGACTCCCATATGTATTTATTATAATAACTGATTTAGACGATAAAAGCAAGAAATTAATCCAAATAACGAATTAAATTTTTCTCTGTTAAAATATCTGAATAGGTGTAAGACTCCACGTATGTATTGGCCGGTTCACCTGGTAAGCTATTGTCGTTCGTATACTCGATAATAAATAAAGAAGGATAGACCTCAATCAAGCGTCCAAATTTATTTTTTTGACGTTTCCGTCCATTTTCAAGCGTCATTTCAACCACTTGTCCTTCATGGGCCTTGATTTCTTCTTTAATTTTTTTCATTTTTGCAACATCTGTAAATGCATCACTCATCTTATTGATCCTCTCTCTTTGAAATGCTTGAGAATTTATTGTATTCCTTTTGGAATATTAATTCGACTGTCCCACGCGCACCTGAACGGTTTTTCTCTATAATCACTTCAACCGTATTATTGGGCATTCCATCTTCTTCCTCTTCACCAGCTCGATCATAATAATCATCACGGTACAAGAAAGCAACAATATCCGCATCCTGCTCAATCGATCCAGATTCACGAATATCAGAAAGAACAGGACGTTTGTCTTGGCGCTGTTCCACACCACGTGATAGCTGACTCAAAGCAATAACGGGAACTTTTAGTTCCTTAGCCAAAATCTTTAACTGACGAGAAATTTCTGAAACTTCCTGTTGACGGTTTTCTCTTCCAGTCCCTGTAATCAGCTGCAGGTAGTCAATCAGAATAAGACCGAGATTCCCTGTTTCCTGCGCTAATTTTCTTGCTCTCGAACGAATCTCAGTGATCCGAATTCCCGGAGTATCATCGATGTAAATACTCGCATTGGCCAAATTTCCTTGAGCAATGGCATATTTCCGCCACTCTTCATCCGTCAATTGACCTGTACGAATCGAATGGGATTCAATCAAACCTTCAGCTGCTAACATCCGGTCAACCAAACTTTCAGCGCCCATTTCTAATGAGAAAATAGCCACTGTCTTATCCAACTTTGTCCCGATATTTTGAGCAATATTTAGAGCAAAGGCTGTTTTCCCTACTGCAGGACGAGCCGCTAAAATAATCAACTCTTCCTCATGTAGCCCTGTCGTCATATGGTCCAAATCGCGATAGCCTGTCGCAATACCCGTAATATCAGAGGTTTGAAGCGAGCGGGCTTCCAAGCTACCAAAATTTATATTCAAGATGTCTCGAATATTTTTAAATCCACTACGATTTGCGTTTTCACTAACATCAATCAGAGCTTTTTCAGCACCCGCAATGATTTCATCTGAAGGACTTGCACCATCATAAGCTTGATTAATACTTTCCGTTAATCGAGAGATCAATCGACGTAAGACAGCTTTTTCGGCAACAATTTTCGCGTAATACTCCGCGTTAGCTGAAGTTGGTACCGAATTAATGACTTCTACCAAATAGGAGAGACCACCAATATTTTGGAGATCCCCCTGACTATCTAAAATATTTCGAACAGTCGTCGCATCAATCGCATCCCCGCGGTCAGCTAGATCGATCATGGCTTTAAAAATCAAACGGTGCGAGTACTTAAAGAAATCGCCAGGCTCGATATATTCACGAACAAAGACCAATTTCCCCTCATCAATAAAGATGGCTCCCAACACTGATTGCTCCGCTTGGATATCCTGAGGTTGTGTTCGTAATTCCTCTATCTCAGCCATAAAAAAACCTTTCTATCGATCGTGTTTACCCTTCGTTTACACGAATATTAATCACACCTGTAACATCTTGATAAATTTTTACAGGGACGTCAATCAAACCTGTTGAACGAATTGGAGAGGAAACTTGGATATGACGTTTATCAATTTTAATGCCAAATTGTTTCTCAAGCTCTTCTGCAATCTTTTTATTGGTAATAGAGCCGAAAGTACGGCCATCTGGCCCAATTTTTTCCGTGAATTGAACAACAGTTGCTTCTTCTTCTAATTTTGCTTTAATCTTTTGCGCTTCTGCTAACAATTCAGCATGCGCTTTTTCTTCTGACTTTTGCTTTCCACGAAGTTCACCGATTGCTTGGGCATTGGCTTCTTTCGCAAGATTTTTCTTGATCAAAAAGTTTTGTGCATAACCAGTAGGCACTTCTTTAATTTCGCCTTTTTTACCTTTACCTTTTACATCCGCTAAGAAAATAACTTTCATTCTACATTCTCCTTTTCATATAGTTACTTCGTTTTCAATCGTCTCAATCAGTTGTTGACGAATACTCATCAAATCTTGACCCTCAATTTGAGAAGCTGCCGAATTGAAATGACCTCCTCCGCCAAGCTGTTCCATGATACGCTGTACATTGACTTTGCTTCGACTTCGTGCAGAAATAGAGACAGTCCCACTTTGATTACAAGCAATGACAAAGGTTGCTTCCACCTCAGACATGGCTAGCATACTATCAGCTGCTTTACTAATAGTTACTGAATCATAGGCTTTAGTCGTATTGGCACAAGCTACGATGATATGTGGCAAAATCTTTTCACCAGTCAAGATCAGTTCGTTCACTTCACGATACTCATCAAACTGAATCGCAGAGATCTCCTGGATGGCTACACTATCACTACCTCTTGAGCGAAGGTAACTCGCCACATCAAAGGTCCGACTTGTAACACGTGCGGAGAAGTTCTTAGTATCCAGCATGATCCCAGCCATCAAGACACTAGCTTGAATCTTCGTCAACCGATTTTTCTTCGACTTCTGGAACTGAATCAGTTCACTAACCAATTCGCTCGCGCTACTTGCTCCACTTTCAATATAGGTGATCAGAACATTTTCAGGGAAATCATCATCCCGACGGTGATGGTCAATGACAATAATCTGTTGAAATTTCTGATAAAATTCTTTAGAAAGGGTCAAAGCTGTCTTAGAATGGTCAACCATAATTAACAAAGAGCGATCCGTCACCATTTGCATGGCTTCCTCTAGGGGAAGGATTTTCGTTACCTGCTCTTCTTCTAGTTTCGCAATTGCTCTTGAAATATCACTAGCCATTGCATGCGGGTCATAGACCACATAAGAGGAAGCCAAAATATTGCTAGAGAAAAACTGCATTCCCACAGACGCTCCTAAAGCGTCCATATCCAAGTTTCTATGCCCAACAATGAAAACTTGATCAACGGATTTAACCTTATCCGAAATAGCTGTCATCATAGCGCGTGTGCGAGTCCGAGTCCGCTTCACAGCCGAAGCTGTTCCCCCACCAAAGAAAATAGGGTTTTTCTGTTCATCATTTTCTTTGACAACCGCTTGATCCCCACCACGAACTTCCGCAAGGTTTAGGTTCAAGAGAGCCACTTTACCAATCTCATCATGCTCCCCGTCACCATACGAGAATCCCATACTTAAGGTAATAGGTAGCTCACGATTTTTAGCTTCCTCACGGAATTGATCGATGACAGAAAATTTTGATTCCATCAACTGTTCTAAGACCGTGTAGTCTGTAAACAAATAGAAACGATCCATCCCCACACGTCTGTAAAACATATGGTAATGAGCTGTAAACTCTTCTACAAAGTTGGCAATAAAACTATTGATATTGCTAATATCAGAGTCTGAAATGACATCTTCTAGATCATCATAGTTATCAACAGAAATAATACCGATAACGGGACGAGTTGTCACCAATCCCACAGTTGCTTCATACTCACTTGAAACATCAAAAAAGTAAACAACACTAGACGTCTGATCAAAGTAAACAGAATATTTCTTATCGGCTACAGTGACATAATGACCTTTATCCTCAAACAGAGTATTGAGTAACTTTTTCAAGGATTCAACATCAAAGTCCCCATCATCTGTTGAAAAAATCAATTCAGCATAAGGGTTGAACCACTCTACTTCATTTGACTCTTCATTAATTTTGATAACTCCAACAGGCATTTTATCAAGGAGGGATGCTAATCCGCTTTCTGCCTGATGGTTAACATATTGTATTTGTTCTAATTCATCTAACTCTGAAATTTGTAACTGGTATTCAAATAAAGCAATCAATCCAGCTAAGACTAAAAAAATTGCAATGAGAGTTACATAGCCTTTGCCAAAGATTCTTAAAAAAATTGCTAAAATTGCAAATGAAATAAAACCAATTAACACATAATGGATGAACGATAAACGAAATTTTTTCATCATAAACCTCTTCTCGGAATTATACCATAAATAGAGGTAAAAAGCGAGGTTTCTCTCTATATTACAGAGAAGATCGACCTGTAAAAGCTCTTCCTCGGCTTCACTACTTTGTAAACAACGTTTACAACTGTGTAAACAGCAACAACAGATTTCAATCCATAAAATTGAGGCTGAAACATCATCTCAGCCTCATTTGATTAGTGGTTTGCTTTGTTTTTGGAGATACTCCGAGATTTACCTTCCAAGTAAACCATTAAAATAGAGATATCCGCTGGATTGACACCTGAGATACGACTTGCTTGACCAATCGTTTCTGGATTAATTAATTTAAATTTTTGACGCGCTTCGGTTGCGATGGAGTCAATATCATCCCAGTCAATATTGGCAGGAATTCGTTTTTCTTCCATACGCTTCATTTTTTCGACTTGGTCCATTGCTTTTGAAATATAGCCTTCGTATTTAATTTCAGTTTCAATCAATTCAATGATTTTATCATCCAGTTCTTCAGCTGCAGGACCGATAAATTCTACCACATCTTGGTAAGAGACTTCTGGTCGTCGCAAGAATTCTTTAGCAGTGACAGCATCTGTCAATGGTTTAAAGCCCATTGCAGCAACCTTCTCATTGGTTTCCTTTACAGGCTTTAACTTAATGCTATCCAAACGCTTCATCTCGTTTTCAAACTGATACTTCTTGGTTTCGAAACGTTGCCAACGTTCATCATCTACCAATCCAATTGCTCGTCCCATTTCTGTCAAGCGCATATCGGCATTATCATGACGCAAAATCAAACGGTATTCTGCACGGCTTGTTAACAAACGGTACGGTTCGATCGTTCCCTTTGTTACCAAATCATCGATCATGACCCCAATATAACCATCACTGCGTTTCAAAATGAGTTCTGGTTTTCCTTGGATTTTTAGAGCCGCATTGATCCCTGCAATAATCCCTTGACCAGCGGCCTCCTCATAGCCAGACGTTCCATTGGTTTGGCCAGCTGTAAAGAGACCTGAAATTTTCTTGGTTTCCAAAGTTGCGCGCAATTGATGAGGCAAAACCATATCATACTCAATTGCATAACCCGTTCGCATCATTTCTGACTTCTCAAGTCCCTTAATAGAATGGACGAGATCCCGTTGAACATCCTCTGGTAAACTCGTTGACAGCCCTTGAACATAGACTTCTTCTGTATTTCGTCCCTCAGGTTCTAAAAATAGTTGATGACGCTCTTTGTCAGCAAAACGGACAATTTTATCCTCAATGGACGGACAATAGCGAGGACCCACTCCTTTTACAACCCCTGTAAACATAGGTGCACGGTGTAAATTATTTTGTATAATTTCATGGCTATGCCCATTCGTATAAGTCAACCAACAAGGAACCTGATCCTTTACATAATCTTCATCACGCGATGTATAAGAAAAATGATTTGGAGCTTCATCTCCAGGTTGAATTTCCGTTTCGTCATAATTAATTGACGATGCCTTTACACGAGGTGGCGTCCCTGTTTTGAAACGTCCAATTTCTAATCCTAGCTGTTTGAGATTATCGGCTAAATTGATAGAAGCTAGACTATGATTAGGTCCTGACGAATACTTGAGATCTCCAATGATAATTTCTCCGCGTAAAGCTGTCCCAGTAGTGACAATAACAGCCTTTGCCCCATACTCTTGGTGAGTCGCAGTCCTTACACCAACAACCTTACCATTCTCCACCAAAATCTCATCAATCATAGTTTGGCGAAGAGTTAAATTTTCTTGGTTTTCAACCGTTTTCCGCATTTCTTTTGAGTAAAGTTCCTTGTCTGCTTGAGCTCGAAGTGCACGAACCGCAGGACCTTTACCAGTATTGAGCATTTTCATTTGGATGTAGGTCTTGTCGATGTTTTTCGCCATTTCTCCACCGAGGGCATCGACTTCACGCACGACAATCCCCTTAGCAGAACCACCGATAGAGGGATTACAAGGCATAAAAGCCAGCATTTCAATGTTAATAGTCGCAAGTAAGACCTTACAACCCATACGGCTAGCAGCTAGAGAGGCTTCTACTCCCGCATGCCCCGCACCGATTACAATGATATCGTATTCTTCAATAAAATTATAAGTCATTTTTTCTCCTATTTTTCAAGATGGATGTGTCGTAATTTTCCGTCCCATTCTGGTAGGGCCGATTTTAAAAAAGCCGGTTTCAGGTCAACAGTATGTAAATCATCTAAAGCAATCCAACGACAAGGTAATTGCTTTGTATCTTCCTGCATGACCAAAGGTGCATCTTCCAGCAAGTCTACAAAATAATGAAATTCAATGTTATGGTAGTGGATTCCAGCTTGTTCAAAGTGATTTTCAACCACGAAAGCTAGTGGACCTGCTTTAGATGTAACACCAAGT
Organism: Streptococcus sp. 27098_8_148; assembly: GCF_041432105.1. Taxonomy (NCBI): domain Bacteria; kingdom Bacillati; phylum Bacillota; class Bacilli; order Lactobacillales; family Streptococcaceae; genus Streptococcus; species Streptococcus sp. 27098_8_148. The sequence goes on from NZ_JAPVYY010000007.1 coordinate 71,109, forward strand.
TCCTCTTTGACTTCCCGAACTACAGCATCTTCTGTAGTTTCATTGACTTGAATAGCACCTCCGATTGTATAACAGCCGTCCTCATCTTCTATGACGAACAAGCGATTATCTTTTACAATCAAAGCAGTCGCTCTCACACCAAAAACAGTAGAACCTATTTTCGTCCGAAAATCCTGTTGCCTCATTTTACTTCCTTTCGAAATCACACAAAAATAGTCAAAACTCTGAGAAGTGCAGGACAAAAAAGCCTACAACATCCATGAGCTTTGACCATCATTTCTATTGCTTTTATTATTGTAGCAAATTGAGAAATTTTGTCAATTAAATATACTGACAAACTTTTCCATCCCGATAAGCATTGTCAATCAAGCCACCGCCTAGACACTCTTCACCGTCGTAAAAGACAACAGCTTGTCCTGGTGTAATGGCTCGTTGAGGTTCTGCGAAAATCACTTCTGCCTTGTCACCTTTAACGTGTACAGTCACCTTTGAGTCAGGCTGACGATAGCGGAACTTAGCTGTACACTCTAATGTAAACTCTTCTGGCATATCTCGTGTAAAGTGAACTTGACTAGCCTGTAAACTTGTTGACATCAATGCTTCATGATAGAAGCCTTGACCGACATAAAGAATATTTTGACTGAGGTCTTTCCCAACTACAAACCATGGAGCATTGTCTCCACCTTGTTGGCCACCAATTCCAAGTCCACCCCGTTGACCGATTGTGTAATACATCAAACCAGCATGTTCACCCATATCTCGTCCATCGATGGTCATCATTCGACCTGGTTGGGCAGGAAGGTAGTTCCCTAGAAATTCTTTGAAATTCTTTTCTCCGATAAAGCAAATCCCAGTTGAGTCTTTCTTTTTAGCTGTTGCTAATCCAGCTTCTTCAGCTAGACGACGAACCTCTGGCTTTTCCAAATGTCCCAATGGGAACATGGTTTTTTGAAGTTGTTCTTGTGACAGCTGGCTTAAGAAATAAGTTTGGTCCTTCCCGTTATCAACGCCGCGTAACATATGAACAATGCCATCTTCATCACGCGCCACACGCGCATAGTGCCCTGTCGCTACATAATCTGCACCGAGTGTCATCGCATAATCTAAAAAGGCCTTAAATTTGATTTCCTTATTACACATGACATCCGGATTTGGTGTTCGACCAGCTCGGTATTCGGCAAGGAAATATTCAAAGACACGATCCCAGTATTCTTTCTCAAAGTTGACAGAATAGTAAGGAATGCCAATTTGGTCTGCAACCGCTGCTACATCTTTGTAATCTTCTGTAGCTGTACATACGCCATTTTCGTCTGTGTCGTCCCAGTTTTTCATGAAGATGCCGATGACATCGTAACCCTGTTGCTTTAATAATAAAGCTGTTACAGATGAATCAACGCCACCACTCATACCGACAACAACACGTGTTTTTGAATTATCAGTCATAGATAACTCCTCCCATCTTTTCGTTTCTCACGATTGAAGGTCGTGGTTTGCTTCAACGATTGAAGGTCGTTTTGAGCAGTTACCATTTTAACACGCTTTATATTAGAAAACAAGCATCTTACTATTCTTTTTGTTGATCAGGATCAATGGGTTTACAAGTCTGTAAATTTAAAAAGAGTCCTATTCAAGAACTCTTTTTAAACGAATTTAATACCAGCCATTTGCCAACCAGAAATTTTTAGCTGCTGACCATGATCCATAACGGTTGACAACATATTGATTGGCTACTTTTTCTTGGTTTGCAGGTGATAAATCACCATTCAAATAAGTGATAGTCAATTGGTAACGACCATAATATTGGCCATTTTGTGCTGTATAACTACCACTTGACTCTTTTTGGGCAATCCATTCCTTAGCAGCTGCATCTTCCGCATTCAAACCATCTGAAGCAGAGACAGTAGTTGTTGCTTGTGTAGTATCAGCTTTACTAGCAGGAGCTTGCTCCGTAGTTTTCTGCGTTGTATTTGCATCTTCAATCTCAAGAACTTGACCAACTGAGATAAGGTTCACGTTACTAATCTTATTTTTCTTAGCAATTGCATCAACCGTTGTGTTCTTCTCTTTAGCAATAGCTGATAGAGTATCACCTGATTTTACAGTATAAGAATCTGCATTCGCTACAATTGGAAGGAAAAGTCCTGCAAGTAAACTAAGTCCAATAATTCGTTTCATCATTTGTTTTTTATTCATTATTATATACTCCTTTATTAGTATACCTCTATACTACACAAGAAATATTTCATATTTATTGAAATAATGTGTCAAATATTTCAGTCAGATGTTAGAAATACTAAAAATCCAGGATAATATAAATGCTTTAAGCTCCCTTTAAGATTTCTCAGATATTTCGGGAAAAATAGAAGAAATCATCAGCCATATCTGATATAATGAAGTAAAGTGATCACAAAGGAGCAGAGCATGAACTCTTTAAAATTCCAATCAGTTTTTGATATTATTGGACCTGTGATGATCGGCCCATCCAGTAGTCACACTGCAGGTGCTGTTCGAATTGGTAAAATTGTTTCTTCTATCTTTGGAGAGGAACCAAAAGAAGTTGAGTTCCAATTATTTAATTCCTTCGCCAAAACCTATCGTGGTCATGGAACAGATTTAGCCTTAGTAGCGGGCATCTTAGGAATGGACACAGATGATCCTAGAATCCCAGATAGTCTAAAAATTGCACATGAACGAGGCATTCGGATTGTTTGGTCTATTCAAAAAGAAAGCAATGCTCCTCACCCAAACACAACGACTATTACTGTTAAAAATGATCATAAAACGATTTCTGTCACTGGAATCTCAATTGGTGGTGGGAACATACAGGTTACTGAGTTAAATGGCTTTGCTATCTCGCTAAATATGAATACTCCAACCATTATCATTGTTCACCAGGACGTCCCTGGAATGATCGCTCATGTGACAGAAGCTCTTTCTCGCTATGATATTAACATTGCACAAATGAATGTGACGCGGGAAAAAGCTGGAGAAAAAGCGATTATGATTATAGAAGTTGACTCAAGGAGTTGTGAAGTAGCGATCGAAGATATCCGTAAAATTCCTCATCTTCATAATGTCAACTTTTTCAAATAAGGAGTTCATATGTTTTATTCAATTGTAGACCTCGTAGAACAAGCAAGCACGCAATACCAAGGAAACGTCGCAGAGTTAATGATTGCAACTGAATTTGAACTAACTGGTCGTGAACGAGAAGAAGTCCTACGATTAATGACCCGTAATTTAGAAGTGATGATTGATTCTGTAAAGTTAGGATTAAATGAAAACCACTCTCGTAGTGGGTTAACCGGTGGGGATGCCGCAAAATTAGATCGCTATATCAAATCAGGAAAAACGTTATCTGACTTGACCGTCCTAACCGCAGCGAAGAATGCTATTGCTGTCAACGAACACAATGCTAAGATGGGACTGGTCTGCGCAACACCCACTGCAGGATCTGCTGGCTGCCTTCCCGCAGTTCTCACTGCAGCAACTCAAAAATTAGGGTTAAACCGTCAGCAACAATTAGATTTTCTACTGACAGCTGGAGCTTTTGGTTTAGTGATCGCAAATAATGCTTCTATTTCAGGTGCAGAAGGTGGTTGTCAAGCAGAAGTTGGTTCTGCTTCAGCTATGAGTGCGGCAGCATTGACACTAGCTGCTGGGGGAACTCCTTATCAAGCGAGTCAGGCAGTCTGTTTTGTCATCAAAAACATGCTTGGTCTCATTTGTGATCCAGTAGCAGGACTCGTGGAAGTTCCATGTGTCAAACGAAACGCAATGGGAGCCAGCTATGCCTTCATTGCTGCTGATATGGCCTTAGCAGGTATTGAATCAAAAATACCTGTTGATGAAGTGATTGACGCCATGTACCAAGTTGGATCTAGTCTTCCGACTGCCTTTAGAGAAACAGCTGAAGGAGGATTGGCAGCAACACCAACCGGACGTAGATTACAAAAAGAGATATTTGGAGAATAGCATGCAAGCCTTATTTTTTGATTTAGATGGAACATTAGTTGACAGTTCCAAGGGAATTACAGAGAGCTTTCAACATACATTCGATACTTTGAAGGTTCCTCAACCCGATCTCAAAACTATCCGTAGTTTTATGGGACCACCTTTGATTTCTAGTTTTGAAGCTACCCTTCCTGAAACTTTAGTAGATCAAGCCGTAACTATCTACCGCCAGTATTATCATGAAAAAGGTCAATACAAATCAACTCTGTTTCCTCAGATAGTAGAAGCTTTGAAAGCATTACAAGACGAAAACATTCCTCTTTATGTAACTACTTCAAAACATGAACCAGTTGCTTTACAGATGTGTCAAGATTTAGGTATCGATAAATACTTTAAAGGAATTTATGGATCAAATTCAGATCGTATCCACAAAGCCGATGTCATTCGATACGCCTTGTCAATCAATGACCTTCCAAAAGAGGAGACAGTGATTATTGGAGACACAAAATTTGACCTCATTGGAGGTCAAACAATTGGAATAAAAACTATGGCAGTCTCTTGGGGATTTGGAGATCTTGAAGAGCTACTTCTTTACTCACCAGATTTTATTTGTCATTCTCCACTTGACATTCTTGAGATATTAAAAAAATAGGTTTACAAATTGTAAACCTATTTTTTTAATAACCCCAAGCTGATAAACCTTGTGAGCTATATGCATTGTATGCAGACTGGATTTGATCATCAACTGTTGCAGTTGAACCCCAACCTGGCATTGTTTGGAACAACCCACTAGCACCAGAAGCATTTGCTGCATTTACTTGACCATTTGATTCACGGGCAATAATTGCTTCCCAAGTAGAAGCAGGTACACCAGTCATTTCAGCCATACGAGCAGCCGCATAAGATCCTTGTTCTCCAGCAGTATTCCCATTTGATAGAACAATTCCACCATTTGTTGATTGTGCAGAAGTCACTGCAGCATTTGCTGCATAAGTTGTTTGTTTTTGAGCAGTTTGTGCTGTTGCAGTTGCTGTAGATGCACTTTCAGCAGGTTTTGCTTGCTCTTGTGGAGCAACTTTATCAATCATAGATTTTGAACGCTCACCTAACTCAATAATTTGTCCTGCATAGATCAAATCTTCATTGGTCAGATTGTTAGATGCAATAATATTTTCTACTGAAGTGTTATTTTCTAGTGCAATTTTTGATAGAGTATCTCCAGACTTCACTTCGTAAGTTTCAGCATTCACTGTAGCAATACCAGAAATGAAAAGTGATGCTGCTGAAAGTAGGGAAGTGACTGTCCATTGGAACTTTTTACTGTTCATGAATTCTATTCTCCTTTCGAACATAATTCTATCATACACACAAAATGTTACAGTTTATTGTAGAATATATTACAAATGTTACAAGAATATGTGAATTTAATGTAAAAAGCGCTTTGTATAGCGCTTTTTCCTTATTTTTGAACCAATACAACTAGCTCTATCCATTTTTTAGATAAAAAACTATCAACATGAGGCACAGAATAACGAGCAATGCCAGGGTATCTTTTACTCCCCACTGCAGAGTCCGATAGCGTGTTCGTCCCTCACCGCCTTTGTACCCTCTCGCTTCCATCGCAATTGCTAATGCATCTGCGCGTTTAAAACTTGAGGCAAACAAAGGAATGAGGATCGGAATAAAGGAACGGATCCTTTTTAATAGATTTCCTTCACCAAAATCAACACCACGCGCCCTTTGCGCATTCATAATTCGATTCGTATCATCTACTAAGGTTGGAACAAAGCGCAAACTCATAGATAGCATTAAGCCAATCTCATGAGCTGGAACCTTAATAATTTTTAGTGGGGTAAGGATCTTTTCAACAGCATCTGCTAAACTCAATGGTGTCGTCGTCACGGTTAAAATCGTCGAATAAAAAATAATTAAAATAAATCTACAAAATATGATGGTGGCTTGCATCAATCCTTGGTCGGTTAATTTAAAAAACCACCATTGATACAAAATAGTTCCTTGAGAGGTCGCAAATAATTGAAAAATAGTTGTAAAAGCAATGATAAAAATCATTGATTTTAAGCCTTTAATATAAAAACTAACCGAAATCCTCGTTAGATACATTAAAACAAAAATAAAAGCAAAGAGAAGAACATTTGTCTGGATATTATTTGCCCAAAACAGAAGAAATATGAATAAAAACATTGAGAGCAACTTCCCACGAGGATCTAGTTGGTGGATAATGGAGTTTCCAGGAATATACCTTCCTAAAATCATATTATTCATGAAGTAACAGCTCCTTTAGTTCCTCAATTTTGATTGGTAGTCTGTCCAGAGGAAGTCCTCTTCGTTTCAAATGAAGCGCAAAATTCGTAATTTGAGGGACTCCTAATTGAAGTTTTTGTAAATACTCAACCTGTTGAAACACTTCCCTTGGGGATCCGTTTAGGACAAGTTTTCCCGCTTCTAAAGCAAATACGGTATCAGCAAAATTTGCTACATCATCCATCGTATGAGTTACCAGAACTAGGGTCATCCCATTTTTATGTAATGTCTCAAACAGCGCCATCAATTCCTTTCTTCCAGCAGGATCTAGCCCTGCTGTCGGCTCGTCCAATACTAAAATCTCTGGTTCGATAGCTAAAATACCCGCGATCGCAACCCGTCTCATCTGTCCACCAGATAGTTCAAATGGACTTTTATCATAGATAGACTCTTCTAAACCAACGATCGCTAATTTTTCTTTGGCTATTTCCTCCGCTTTATCCTTAGGTACCCCAAAATTTTGTGGTCCAAAGGCTACATCAGCTAGAACAGTTTCCGCAAATAGCTGACTTTCTGGAAATTGAAAAACCAAACCGACTTTTTTTCTCAGGTACTTCATTTCTTTTGGCTCAGAATGATTATCTAAAACAAAATCTTCAAATTGAATCGTTCCTTTAGTCGGACGCAGTAAACCATTTAGTAATTGCAACAAAGTAGACTTGCCACTACCAGTATGCCCGATAATGGCTGTATAAGATCCATCTTTTATTTCCAAACTAATATCAGAAAGCGCCTGCCCTTCAAAAGGACTTCCCTCTTGATAAGTATAATAGACATTCTTTAAAGAGATTCCCATAGTTGGTCTAATAACTCACTTTCTGTTAGATAATCCTGTTTTAGCGGAAAATGCGAGCTGAGAGATTCTTGAACCTGCTTACTAAACGGCTTATCTAGTCCAATCTCATTGAGGTCATTTCTTGAAAACAATTCCCGCGGCGTCATAGAAGACTCTAGTTTTCCTTTTTGAAACACGAGCGTTCGATCACTTAAGGCAATTTCGGTTAAATCATGGGTAATGGAGATAATTGTTAATTGAAATTTTTTCTGAAGTTCTCTCATTACCGCCATTAGATCCTCTCTGCCTTCTGGATCTAACATACTAGTTGCTTCATCAAGGATAATAATAGTTGGTCTCAAGGCGATAATACCCGCTATGGCCACTCGTTGCTTTTGACCACCTGACAAACGAGATGGTTCGCGATCTTTATACTCCAGCATACCGACTTGCTCAATAGCTTTCTCCACACGTTGAAGCATTTCTTCCCGTGGAATTCCTTGATTTTCTAAACCAAAGGCAACATCATCTTCTACTGTCGCACCAACAAATTGGTTGTCAGGGTTCTGAAATACAATCCCAATTTTACTACGGATTTCCCATATAGTTTCACGAGTCAGTTGTTTTCCATCAACGTAAATCTCACCAGACTCAGCTTCCAAAAGGCCATCAATCAGGCGTACAACTGTAGATTTCCCACTACCATTGTGTCCAACAATCGAAAGCCACTCTCCTTGTTTCACGTGAAACGAAACCGTGTCAATTTGATACTCTTCTACTGTTTTATCGTATCGAAAGGATACATTTTTTAGCTCAATCATCTGTTTCATTTATTTAAATGTGTCTTTAAAGAGATAGCTACTTCCCTTAAAGTAGTCGTAACCAGAATAAATTGTGAAAATCAATGCAATATAAAGCAACACTTGCCCTGGAAGTGTCCAATGGCAAAGCAAAAAGATAATGGCAAACATTTGGCTAAAGGTTTTAATTTTTCCTGGCATGGCTGCAGCAAGAACTGTACCACCTGTCTCAACAAGTAGAAGACGCAAACCAGTAACAGCTAACTCACGACAAATGATAACGGCTGCAATCCAAGCAGGAACCATTTTTAATTCAATCATCATGATAAAAGCTGACATGACCAATAATTTATCTGCCATTGGATCCGCAAATTTACCAAAATTACTAACTACATTCCATTTTCGTGCAAGAAAGCCATCTAAATAATCTGTAATACTAGCAATTGCAAAAATAACTGCCGCTACAATATGTCCTAAGTAAGAGTGACTTAAACTTAAAATGGCAATAAAAATAGGAATCATCACAACCCGAATTAATGTCAATGCATTAGGAATATTTTCTTTTTTCATACTTCCTCCAAAAAATAAACTATCTTTACATCTATTTTACAGATGCTGTAAACTCATAAAAATATACGATATAAATCACAAAGCCAAGGATGACAAAACTAACTAGTAGATAATACAGGATTGGTAACCAGCTCGCTTTCTGTCTTAATTTTCTTGAATGAAGCTCTTCGTCATCTACAAGTATTTCTTCATCAAATAACAATTCTTTTCCTTCACGAAAAGCTGTCAATAGGATGGACTCATCTAATCCCAAAGCCCATGCTAACTTTTTAAGATAGATCTGAGCGTAAAAGGGACTCGGTAATAGATCAAACTCATCGTTTTCCAACGCTTCTATATAAGGAATTTCAATAGCTGTCTTATTTGACACATCCTGTAAACTTAAGTGTAAATTTACTCTTGACAGTCTTAACACTTGACCAATCGTTCTCTTCTTCATGTTTTCCCTTCTTGATACATTGTTTACTACTTTTGAAAAATCATATAGTCAACCATCTCAGCCTGGTCGATGAACTGACGCCCTAATTTGATGATATCTTGTAAACTAATACCTTGTAAAATCTTTGGAAGATCATAAGAAGTGCTACCGTCTGAAAAATATTCAAACTGAGTGGCACTATACTCAAGCGAATTTAAACCTTGTAAGAAATCACCAAACATTTCGCTTTTAATCGTATCCAAATGTTCTTGATTCACATCTGGATCCTTCTCAAATTGTTTGATCGCTGATCTAAATTGATGAGATAAGGACACCGGTTCTTGAGTATCCATTGTCAAAATAACGAAATGAAATAATTCCTCAACCTCGACTTCAAGTGTCAATGAGTTGTCAATCTTCCCAGCTTCATATAAACTTTGAAACCGTTGCGAAGTCCAACCAAACATCATCGAAAACAGTAATTTCAACATCAATTTATAACGAAATTTTTCCTCTTCCTTAATGATATCATTTCCTCGAATTCCAATTGCCAACTTAGGAGTAGCAACTTCCATTCTACAAGATTGATTCAATCTTACTTCATTTTTTTCTACAGGAAAACGTTCTAACTCCACAGAAGGACGAGGAGAAGTCAGATCATATTTCTTTACTACTTGCAATACTTCATCAACATCAAAGTTTCCGATCACTAATAAATGCATTTGAGAGGGATGATAGAATAGATCAAAGTTTTCACGGAGATTATCTATTGTAATGTCAGAAATAGACTCCCTAGTTCCAGCAATATCATCTGCTAACGGTGTTCCAGGATATAAATTTTCTAAAGCACCAAAAAATAATCGATAGTCTGGACTATCTTGGTACATTCCAATTTCTTGTTGAATGATTTCTCTTTCCTTAGATACAGATTTTTCTGTAAAGGAAACATTTGAAACCATCTCCAATAACAATTGAATATTTTCAGGGACTTTTGAAGTTGTTGAGAAAAGATAACTTGTCTTTGTAAAGCTTGTAAAGGCATTACTTTCCGATCCTAAATGAACGAATTTTTTTAAATAATCTTGACCATTTTCATCTTCAAACACTTTGTGTTCTAGAAAATGTGCAATTCCTGCAGGATATTGCCTTTCATCACCATTCACTAGAATTCGTGTATCCACTGAGCCAAACTTAGTTGTGATTATTCCATAGGTTTCATAATAATCTTCTTTGGGAATTAAATGAATAGTCAACCCATTTGACAAGCGTGTAAAGTAAACTTGCTCACCAACCGATTCATAATATTTTTCTTTAATTTTCAATCTTTACACTACTTTCCTTCCATAAAATAAACAGACTGTAAATTAATTGTTTTTGCTACTTCAATAATTTCTTCTCTACTAACCTTATCGATAGATTCTAACCACTCTTCTAGAGAAAGAACTTTCGTTCCTAGGATCGTTTTCAAATATTCCCTTTCAATCAAGGTATTTTGCCGATCCTGTGCTAATAAGGTCGTATTCACCAACATTTCTTTTGTCAATTGAAGCTCTGACTCTGTAAACTTGCCTCTTTTTAAATCATTCAACTGTCTCATAATCAAGGTCATTACTTTGGTACGAGATTCCTTATCAATGCCTGCAAAAACTCTCATGAAGCCTGTAAAAATATCAAAATGGCTTGAGATAGTATAAGCAAGGCCTTCTTTCTCACGTATTATTTGAAAAAGTCTCGAATGCGAGAAAGCTCCCAGCATCCCATTTAATACAACTAGAGGGATATGGAGAGATTCTCCATACTGGGTAGAAAAATGATAACCTAATTCTAAAATAGATTGTTGGTTTTGTTTTTGCTCTAACTTTTCTCTTACAACATTTGTAAAAGGTTGTTGATAAGTGACAGACAAATTGTTATCACGTGGCTTGAATTCAAACTGGTTCACTCGATCCACAATAGCGACCTCATTAAAGTCACCTATGAAAAAGAAGTCAATGTTATCTAATTGGAGCATCTGATGAAACTGTTCAAGAGAACTTTGGGCTGTTTCTTGTCTCACTAAATCAACTTTCCCCAATCTTGACATCCCGATTGTTTCGTCTTCAAAAAATAGTTGATTCAATTGCCCATGTGCATAATAATAAGGCTCTTCAATTTCCGACTCCAAATCGGAAATCGTATTTTTCTTTTCAACGTCAAATGTATCACTGTCAAAGTGATCTTCTACTACCAAAGGTGAAAAGAAGATAGTTTCTATAATGTCCAAAACCTCATCAGTAAGAACATTTTTCTTGCTCAAAAAGTCATCGCGCACAAAGGAAATATTCAAATCAACATAATGAACACGACCCCTCTTAGAGACTGAGGTTGACAATTCTACCCCGTATAGACTCGCTAATTTTTCACGGAATAATTGTGAAGTTGGATATTTTTGATTTGCAGTTTCCATCATACAGGCTACTAAAACACGCGCAGCCACGGTATTTTCATCTAATGGCGATGAAAAACGGACCTTAATTTTATTGGTTTTAAATTTTTTTGATTGAAGAAAGTGAAGATTCACGCCCTTTACTAATTCCATTTTCATCCTCGTTCTACTCAATAGTAACTTTCATTATAACACGAAATCACACTAAAATCCTAATTCAAACTGTGAAAAAGCTCCTCAAATCACTCAACATTCTCTACCCTAGAAAAACTAAAAATATGGTATAATAACACGCAAAGAGGTGAACTATGAATTACAAATTATTTGATGACTTTATTACATTACAAGCAATCTTAAAAGAACTCGGTATTATACAGAGTGGTGGTGCAATCAAAGCCTTTCTTCAAGAAAAAGAAGTCTTTGTTAATGGTGAATTAGAACAACGGAGAGGCCGTAAACTTCGTGTCAATGATCAAATTGACATTCCTGAACTGAGCATGACTATCACCATTCTTGAACCTTCTCAAGAAGAAATAGAAGAGCATCTTAAAGAGAAGGAAGAAAAGGAACGTGTTGCTAAACTTGTCAAGCAACTCAATCAACAACAAAAGAAACAACCGACAAAGACTAACAAAAAAGAAAAAGCAATTCGCTTTCCTGGTATCTCCTAATGTGGTTAAAACACTTATCCATTCAACATTTTCGTAATTATCAAGAACTTGAAGTCGAGTTTCATCCTGGATTAAATATTTTCCTAGGTCAAAATGCTCAAGGAAAGACCAATATTCTCGAATCAATTTATTTTCTAGCTTTAACCAGAAGTCATCGAACACGAAATGATAGAGATCTCATCTATTTTGAATCCACAGATTTCAAAGTTTCTGGTCAATTACAAAGAGAAACTGGTCCCCTTCCATTAGAAATTTCCTTGACACCAAAAGGTCGGATAACTAAGGTAAATCATTTGAAACAAGCCAAATTATCGAACTATATTGGCCATATGAATGTTGTCCTTTTCGCACCCGAAGATTTGCAACTGATCAAAGGATCACCTGCAGGGCGTCGAAAGTTTATTGACATTGAATTAGGTCAGATGAAACCTCTCTACTTATCTGACTTATCTCAATACAACCATGTACTGAAACAAAGAAATAGTTATCTAAAAAATTCGGAAAAAATTGATGCTACATTTTTGGAGGTCTTAGATTCACAACTAGCTAGTTTTGGAAGTCGCGTCATCCATCATCGGCTTGAGTTTATTAAAAAATTAGAAGCTAAAGCAAAAGAAAAACATACTCGACTTTCTGACAACAAAGAAAACCTATCAATTCAATATCAGTCAACTGTTTTTTCTGAAGAAGGAAATGATATAGAAGAGCAGTTTCTCTCTATGTTGGAAAAAAACCGTCAGAAGGATATTTTTAGGAAAACAACAAGTATTGGGCCTCACAGGGATGATTTGGCATTTTTCATCAATAATATGAATGCTACCTTTGGTAGTCAAGGCCAGCATCGAAGTGTTGTTCTCTCTCTAAAATTAGCAGAAATTGAATTAATGGAAGAAATCACAAGAGAAAAGCCGATTTTACTACTTGACGATGTCATGAGCGAACTTGACAATTATCGTCAACTTCAACTACTTGAAACCATCTCTAATAATATTCAAACATTTATTACAACGACCACTCTCGATCATTTAAAAGAACTACCTGAAGAGTTGAAAATTTTCACTGTTCAAGCCGGTCATATCAAAACAGCATCTTGACAATACTGTCAAGATGCTGTTATTTTTGTTTACAAATGTGTAAATTTATTGTGCCGAGTAGTTAGGAGCCTCGTTTGTAATTTGCACATCATGAGGATGGCTTTCTTTCAATCCTGCACCACTCATTTCAACAAATTGTGCATGATCATGTAAATCTTGAATGGTTGCTGCACCAACATACCCCATACCTGAACGAATACCACCGATCATTTGGAATACCATATCTGCTACAGAACCTTTATAAGCAACACGTCCCTCAATTCCTTCAGGAACCAATTTATTGGCTTCATTGACAGATCCTTGGAAGTAACGGTCGCTAGAACCTTTCTTCATTGCTGCAATAGATCCCATACCACGGTATGTTTTAAACTTACGACCTTGGAAGATTTCTGTTTCACCTGGTGCTTCATCTGTACCTGCAAGCATTGAACCAAGCATTACTGCATTTCCACCAGCTGCGAGTGCTTTGACAATATCTCCTGAATACTTGATACCACCATCAGCAATGATCGTTTTTCCATATTCACGAGCTACAGCGGCTGCGTCATAAATAGCAGTCACTTGAGGAACACCAACCCCTGCAACAACACGAGTTGTACAGATTGATCCTGGACCAATTCCGACCTTAACTACGTCTACCCCTGCATCAAATAATGCACGAGCACCTTCAGCAGTTGCAATATTTCCTGCAATCAAGGTACGATCTGGGAAGTGAGCACGAATTTCTGCAATCTTACGAAGAACACCCGCAGAATGTCCATGAGCAGTATCAATGACAATTGCGTCTGCACCAGCTTCAAAAAGAGCTTCTGCACGTTCAAAAGTATCTGAAGTAACCCCTACGGCACCAGCCACAAGCAAACGACCAAATTCATCCTTAGCCGCATTTGGAAACTCAATAACTTTTTCAATATCTTTGATTGTAATCAAGCCAGAAAGACGACCATTTTCATCTACCAATGGTAATTTTTCAATACGGTGCTCTTGTAGAATGCGTTCAGCTGTTTCCAAATCAGTTCCAACTGGTGCGGTCACCAAATTTTCACTCGTCATATGATTTGAAATGGGTTGATTGTAATCAGAAATAAAACGCAAATCCCGGTTTGTAAGGATACCAACTAATTTACGATTTTCAAGTGTTTCAACAACAGGAACACCACTGATTCGGTATCGTCCCATCAACTCATCTGCTTCTGCAATTGTATGAGACGGAGTCAAATAGAACGGATCAATGATAACTCCATTTTCAGAGCGTTTTACTTTGCGTACTTCATCTGCCTGTTGCTCAATTGACATGTTTTTATGGATAACACCAAGTCCACCAGCACGTGCCATAGCAATTGCCATTTGACTTTCAGTCACTGTGTCCATGGCAGCAGTAATGATTGGGATATTCAAGCGTAAATTACTTGCTAATTGTGTACTTAAATCTGCATCATTAGGCAATACGTGACTTTCTGCTGGAATCAAAAGCACGTCATCGAATGTAAACCCTTTTTTTAAAAACTTTGTGTCCCAATTAGACATTAGCTGGATCCTCTTTTCTTTTTATTTGAGCAAGGCTCGAATTTTTATTGTTAATATCATACCATTCTATGGCAATTTGTCAATCATTTATTGGTAAATTATCAATGAACAGTAAGAAATGTTCGCTTTTAATGAAGTCGTTTTATTTTTTAAAATAGGTAATTCCCATCGCAGATTTTACTTCATCCAGTGTTTGAGCTGCTACATTTCGAGCGCGCTCACTTCCTTTTTCAAGAATAGAGTAGACCTCACCCATATCCTTTGCAAACTCAAGTCGTCTTTCACGAATTGGTCTTAATTCACGATCTAAAATTTCTAAAAGATATCGTTTGGTCTTTACATCACCAAGTCCACCACGTTGATAATGTTCTTTCATTTCTGCAATTTCAGCTACATCTTCTGGACGGCCAAATACATCCAGGTAATGAAATACCATATTGCCTTCGATTTTTCCTGGATCCTCTACTTTAATATGATCAGGATCAGTATACATACTCATCACTTTTTTCTTTAAAGTATCTGCATCATCAGCTAGGTAAATGCCATTATTCAACGATTTAGACATTTTAGCATTTCCGTCTAAACCAGGTAAGCGCCCTGCTGCTTCGTTTTCAGGATAAATCCCTTCCGGTTCCACCAAAGTATCTGTGTTGTATGCATGATTAAAGGAACGAACAATCTCACGAGTTTGCTCAATCATTGGCTTTTGATCATTTCCTACTGGAACAAAATTTGCTTTAAAAGCTGTGATATCGGCTGCTTGTGAAATAGGGTATACCAAAAATCCTGTTGGAATACTCTCACCAAAACCTTTTTGAGAAATCTCGGTTTTTACAGTTGGGTTTCTTTCAAGTCGCGCCAAAGATACTAGATTCATGTAATACATGGTCAATTCCGCTAATTCAGGAATCTGACTTTGAATGAAAATCGTAACTTTTTCAGGATCTAGTCCAGCTGCCAGATAATCCAAAGCAACATTACCAATAGATTCTACAATCGTTTTTGGATCTTTTGCATGGTCTGTCAAAGCTTGCTGGTCTGCTAGGAAAACAAACATATTATACTCGTCTTTATTTTGCAACAAGACGCGATTTTTTAAAGAACCAACATAGTGGCCGATATGGAGTTTTCCTGTCGGTCTATCTCCTGTCAGAATGATGGGTTTTGTCATACTCTTCTCCTTAATCGTTATCCCTATCATTATAGCACTTTCTAGTTGAAAATGTTAGTCTATCCTCTATGTTTGTAAGGAATTAACACTTTACTAAACTGTCAATTTCGTTTACATCATTGTAAAAACAAATTGACAGTAAAAAAGTTGAATTTTCCCCTATTTTCTAGTAAAATGAAGACATTATAGAAAGAGGAGAAAATCATTGCTTACAGTATCAGACGTCTCACTACGTTTTAGTGATCGAAAATTGTTTGACGATGTCAATATCAACTTTACAGAAGGAAATACATACGGTCTCATCGGTGCCAACGGTGCTGGAAAGTCAACCTTTTTAAAAATTTTAGCTGGAGATATTGAACCAACAACTGGTCATATTTCTCTTGGCCCTGATGAACGTTTGTCTGTTTTGCGTCAAAATCACTTTGACTACGAAGACGAGCGGGTCATCGATGTTGTCATTATGGGAAATGAAAAGCTCTACAACATTATGAAAGAAAAAGATGCTATCTACATGAAAGAAGATTTTTCTGATGAAGACGGCGTCCGTGCAGCTGAACTGGAAGGTGTATTTGCCGAACTTGGTGGATGGGAAGCAGAAAGTGAAGCATCTCAATTGCTTCAAAATCTAAATATTTCAGAAGACCTTCATTATCAAACTATGAGCGAGTTAGCCAATGGGGATAAAGTAAAAGTTCTCTTAGCTAAAGCCCTTTTTGGTAAACCAGATGTCCTTCTTTTGGACGAGCCGACCAATGGATTGGATATTCAATCCATTACCTGGTTAGAAGATTTTCTGATTGATTTTGAAAATACGGTTATCGTTGTATCCCATGACCGCCACTTTTTGAACAAAGTCTGCACCCATATGGCGGATCTCGACTTTGGAAAAATTAAACTTTACGTCGGAAACTATGATTTCTGGAAAGAATCTTCTGAACTTGCAGCAAAATTACAAGCAGATAGAAACGCAAAAGCTGAAGAAAAAATTAAACAATTACAAGAGTTTGTCGCACGTTTCTCAGCCAACGCTTCAAAATCAAAACAAGCAACTTCGCGTAAAAAAATGCTTGACAAGATTGAACTTGAAGAAATTGTTCCATCTAGTCGGAAGTACCCATTTATCAACTTTAAGGCAGAACGAGAAATTGGTAACGATCTCTTGACAGTTGAAAATCTTTCTGTCAAGATTGATGGAGAAACCATCCTTGACAATATCAGCTTTATCTTACGTCCTGGTGACAAAACCGCGCTTATCGGACAGAACGATATTCAAACAACCGCTTTAATCCGTGCATTGATGGATGATATTGAATATGAAGGAACTGTCAAGTGGGGAGTTACAACTAGTCGGTCTTATCTACCAAAAGACAACAGTCGTGATTTTGCAGGTGGTGAAAGTATTCTTGATTGGCTTCGTCAATTTGCAAGTAAAGAAGAAGATGACAATACTTTCCTTCGTGGTTTCTTAGGACGTATGCTCTTTTCGGGTGACGAAGTTAACAAGTCTGTCAACGTCTTGTCAGGGGGAGAAAAAGTTCGTGTCATGTTGTCTAAATTGATGCTCCTCAAGTCAAATGTTCTTGTACTGGATGATCCAACCAATCACTTGGATTTGGAGTCTATTTCAAGTTTGAATGATGGATTGAAGAATTTTAAAGAATCGATTATCTTTGCCAGCCATGACCACGAATTCATTCAAACACTCGCCAACCATATTATCGTTCTTTCAAAAAACGGCGTAATCGATCGTATTGATGAAACCTATGATGAGTTTCTTGAAAATGAAGAAGTTCAAGCAAAAGTGAAAGAACTTTGGAGTCAATCATAAAAATAAAGAGCCCTGAAATAATGATTTCAGGCTCTTTCAGTAGAAATATATGAATAAAACAAAGCTAAAAACATCCCTTTTTATAGTATCTTCTTTCCTGATTCCAGCTATCATGATGTTCTTTATTTACCTCTCGCAAGGAATCTACTGGAACAGTGATACATCCCCCTTATTAGGAGATGGTTATCATCAGTATGTCATTTTTGATACCACACTTCGAAATATTTTACACGGGGCAGATAGCCTATTTTACAGTTTTCAAAGTGGACTAGGCATTAATTTCTATGCACTCAGTAGCTATTATCTAGGAAGTTTCTTTTCTCCTCTTGTCTTCTTCTTTAATGCACAATCCATGCCGAATGCTGTTTACCTCATCACTCTTCTTAAATTTGGAGCTATTGGGTTAAGCACTTATATTAGTTTACATGGAATGTTTTCTAAAATTCCTAGATCCCTGGTTCTTACCCTTTCAACCTCATTTGCTCTTATGAGCTTTGCTATCAGCCAAATTGAAATCAAAACTTGGCTTGATGTTTTTATCCTAGCACCATTAATTCTTTATGGATTCAAAAAACTCATTTACAATGAGGGAGAGATTCTCTACTTTATCAGCTTAACCAGCTTGTTTATCCAAAATTATTATTTTGGGTTTATGATGTCTATTTTTCTTATTTTATGGTACTTGACACAACTGTCATGGGACATCAAAGGAATTGGAAAACGCTTCTTTCATTTTGTGATTGTATCTCTTTTATCAGTTATAACAAGCCTTGTGATGTTATATCCAACCTTCTTAGATTTACGCACTCATGGAGAAAGTTTTTCAAAGGTTGACAGTATCTTTACAGAAAAAAGTTGGTATCTTGACGTATTTGCAAAAAATTTCATTGGAAGTTTTGACACTACTAAATATGGATCAATTCCAATGATCTACGTGGGATTATTTCCACTTCTATTAGCGATCACCTTTTTCTTTGTAAAGTCGATCAAGTTTCACGTGAAACTTTCTTACTTTATACTCTTGACCATTCTTATTTTGAGTTTTCGTTTTCAATTATTAGATCTCCTTTGGCAAGGTATGCACGCGCCGAATATGTTTCTTCATCGATACTCTTGGATCTTTTCTTTGACGATTATTCTGATGGCAGGAGAAGTACTAAATCGAATAGAGGAGATCACTTGGATTCGTTTTAGTCTTGCTAATTTCCTCCTTATTCTAGGATTTGGAGCAACTGTCCTTTACAGCAGTCACTATAAATTTTTAGATGCTGTCAATTTTATTGTTACTTTTGAATTTTTAATTGCTTTCTATTTGGTCTGTTTAGGATTTATCCTAAAAAAGATACCGCCTAGACTTTTCTATCTTTCGATCCTGTTTTTCTCCATCTTTGAATTATCGGTGAATAGTTATTATCAAATGGAAGGAATTGCGAATGAATGGGTATTTGCTTCTCGGTCATCCTACGAACGAGACTTAAAAGCCATCCAATCCTTAGTAAAAGAGAAGACAGACTCTAATTATCGGACTGAGATTTTACAGCCACAAACGGGCAATGATAGCATGAAGTATGGTTATAATGGAATTTCTCAATTTTCATCTGTACGAAATACGGATGCTAGCTCGACATTGGACAAACTAGGATTTAAATCTGAAGGAACCAACCTCAATCTTCGATACCAAAACAATTCTATTTTAATGGATAGTCTATTTGGTGTTCGCTATAATTTAAGCCAACAACCTGTTCAAAAATTTGGATTTAAAGAGATTGCAACAAAAAATGGAGTCTCACTTTCAGAAAACGAATATGCCTTACCAATCGCCTTTCTGTCAGCAAAACCTTATAAAAATACTTCCTTTACGAATTTGACACTGGATAATCAGACACGATTCATCCATCAAATCACGGATGAAAAATATAAATTTTATAAGAAATTAAATATTCTCTCGCCTACTTCACAAAATACTACATCTTCGTTGCAAACTGCAAAAATTGAAGAAGATAGTCATCTTTCCTACGCAAGTATTCAATATGAAGTAACGGTTCCTGCCCATAGCCAACTATATGTCAATGTTCCAAATTTACAATTTTCAAACGATGATCGAAAAGATATTGAAATCAGCTACAATGGACAGACCCAACGCTATACCATTGATAATGCCTTTCCATTCTTTTCGATTGGCCATTTTGACACAGAGGAAACAGTTACTATTCGTATGAGTTTTCCCGAAAATTCGACAGTCTCCTTTGATACACCAGAATTTTTTGCTCTGGATCTTGACCAATACACACAAGCTATCGCTAGCATTCGTCAGCAAGAAGTTGCTATTCACAAAAAGAAAAACAAATTGGTAGCAGCCTATAACGCAAATAGAGACACTACCCTTATTTTTACACTCCCTTATGATAAAGGCTGGTCAGCTAAACAAAATGGAAAGCCTATCCAAATTCATCGCATCCAGAAAGGATTGATGGGAGTTCGTGTTTCAAAAGGATCCGGAACAGTCACCTTAACATTTGTTCCCCAAGGCTTCATTGAAGGACTCATTGCCTTTTTCGTTGGAATCATTCTCTTTTTCCTCTACGAATGGAGACAAATAAAAAGACGAAAAAGCTAAGGAATCTAACCATCGTTCACTTATAAATAAAAGGCTAGGATAGTCATTATCCTAGCCTTTTTCAAAACAAAAAAACACCCAAATGGGTGCTATACTAGCTCCGCCAGTAGGACTCGAACCTACGACATCATGATTAACAGTCATGCGCTACTACCAACTGAGCTATGGCGGAATGAGATATAGTCCGTACGGGATTCGAACCCGTGTTACCGCCGTGAAAAGGCGGTGTCTTAACCCCTTGACCAACGGACCATATATTCATTAACAGAACATATCCCATTATATCAAAATTTAACTAATTGTCAAGCACTAAATTCTAAATTTTGCTCTTCAATTAATTTTTTGGCACGTTTGATATTGCTTCTTGAGATTGGACAAGAATACCCTTCTTTCAACAGCAGCTGTTTCTTTTTCTTATCCATTCCAATGATCATACTTCTATTCACGATAAAAGATTGATGGGGACTGAAATATCTCTCCTCCACATCTTTCTCCAAGACATCTGATAAACTTCCCGCAATTTCTTTTTGAAAATTTTTCCCAACTAAGTTTAATTTATAAGCCGAACCAACAGTTTCAATATAGAGAATATCCTTAAATGGAATTTTTATCTTTTTATCCTTAAAGTCATACTCAAAATAATCTGTCAAATCATCATTTCCAATTTGAATAGTTGTTAGGTACTCAATACACTCCTTGATTTTTAATCTAAATAAATCTTCATTCAAATTTTTATCAATAAAATCTAAGGCAGATACTTTATAACGATAGGTAATCGAAGCGAATTCTGATTTTGTAGTAATAAAAACAATAATGGCATAAGGATTTGCTTCTCGTATTTTTTGAGCAATTTCCAGCCCACAATACTCATTGTCTTGGATATGAATATCTAGAAAATATAATTGGTGGATATCCGAATGTTGGATATAATTTTCAAATTCCGAAATTTTACCGGTAGAAATCACTTCAAGTTTAATTTCTAATTCCTTAGCAATTTCTGCAATGTGTTTTTCTACCCGTATCTGTTGAGAGAGCTCATCTTCTAATAAAAAAATCTTCATTCTTGTTCGTATCCTCCAATCTTCAAAACTTGTAAAAAACGATTTCCTTGCAATTCCGTTTCTAAAAACATCGTTCCATAATTTGCTAAGATTTTTCTCACATTATTTAATCCTAGTCCTCTATTTTCTCCTTTTGTCGAATAGCCTTCTTCATATATTTTTCTAATATCAAAAGTGATTTCATTTGTTGTATTATGAATCACTAAGTAAACAATTTTTGAAATAGAGAAAATAGCAATATGAACTCTCTTTTCTTCTGCTTCTTTTGAAGCTTCCAAAGCGTTTGTCACCAGAATCCCAACGATTCTCACGATATCTAATAAATCAACTGGTAGTTGCTCGATTGGTTCACTCGTTTCAAAAGTCATTTCCACCCCAGCATCTCTTGCATCCAACCAGCCTCGAATCAAAATACTTCGTAAAGCAGAATCTTTGATATTGACCAAGTTGAATCCTGATAATGCTTCTGTATTGATCTCTTTATAACCTTTTTCCAATACTTCTCTATGAATTCTCTGTATTTCTGGAATATTTTCTTCCTCAATAGCTAATGACATAGAAATAACTAAATTTCCCAAATCATGACGAAATCCCCTAACAATAGAATAGAGACTTTGAATTTCAGCCATATACCGACTCATTTGTTGCTCAGAAAATTCTTTATACTCCAGTTCTAAATTTTTACGATACTGATCTCGCTCGATTTTCATATGGAATAAGCTGACTACAAAAGAGAAAAAACAAATCGTTGCCAACATACTCCCAAAATTTTTAAATTGCGCTTGTTCACTAATCCATAAAGCAAAATTAATCACTACAAATATAGCAAAATAGACACAGATGAGTCTCTTTAAATATTTTTCAAATTCTTTCTCATAAAAAGGAGTGAAATCAAATTCAAATAGGTCAATTAACTTCAAAATGATTCCTAAAGAAAGCAAACGAATACACATATTGTAGACAATCGAGTAAGCTGCTACTAAAGCATCTCCCAACACTGAAGAGACAATTATCGTCAGAAAAGTTGCTGTTCCTTCAACCGCTAAATAAGTAAAAAAAGAATAAAAAATGGCGCACAAGCGATTCGTCCGATTGGCATAATGATAATAAGGATATAAATAAACCGGCCATAAGAGCATATTTAAATCAGAGAGTCGAATATTTGAAAATAAAGTCACATCTAAAAATACTAAGAGACTTTCAAAAAGAAGAACAAAGGTGCTCAGAAGAAAGATAAATGCAAATTGATGTTCCTGATAGATTTTTTCGTCCACTAATGCAAACGTCAGAACAATGATCCCTCCCAAGAGAAAAGACAAGATTAATGACTGAATCACACAAACTCTCCCACTTTGTTTTTTCTATTTTATTATACTCTAGTATTATTATAAAAAAATAAAATTTTATATACAAAAAATTATAATATAAAATAGCCTAAAATTAAAGGGAATAGGTAAAATTGTAATGTTTTTAATGTTTTTGTTACATGAATGAAAACTATTTTACACAATTTATATAATCTACACTTTGCACTATATAGGGATTGTTAGTTCTTTTTAAAAATATTCCTAATAAATCATTCCGTTACTATTTGTCTATAGTGAATTATACAAAAATTAATAGATGATGAAAATTTATACATTTTTACATAAAAGAAAAGATGCAGCAAAAGCTGCATCTTTCATTTGATCCCAGCAGGATTCGAACCTGCGACCGTTCGCTTAGAAGGCGAATGCTCTATCCAGCTGAGCTATGAGACCGAACTTACTTCATTTTAGCAGAAAAAGGAAGGAGCGTCAAGGTTATTTATGGTAAGGACTCCCTTGTTGAATCATGAAAGCACGATAGATTTGTTCCACCAACACTAATTTCATCAACTGATGAGGAAGAGTTAATTGACCAAAGCTCATTAATAGATTTCCTCTTTTTTTCACTTCAAGAGACAGACCAAGACTGCCTCCAATAACAAAAGTAAGGTTTGAATAACCAGATGTCATAATCTGGTCAATCGTTTGACTAAATTTCTCTGAAGGAAATTGTTTTCCTTCGATGGCTAATACAATCACATATTCCTTATCTGAAATCTTAGAGAGAATTCGTTCCCCCTCTTTTTCAAGGATTTGTTGATTTTCGAGTTGACTGGCACGATCTGGAGTTTTTTCATCAACTAACTCAACCTGTTCTACTTTTGCAAAT
Source organism: Streptococcus sp. 27098_8_148 (assembly GCF_041432105.1). Lineage (NCBI taxonomy): Bacteria > Bacillati > Bacillota > Bacilli > Lactobacillales > Streptococcaceae > Streptococcus > Streptococcus sp. 27098_8_148. The sequence continues at coordinate 94,541 of NZ_JAPVYY010000007.1, forward strand.
CGACCAAGCCTTTTAATATACTCCGCGATCCCATCTTTTAAGTATTTTTCTTTTAATTTTCCAACGGTTATCAATTTAATTTTCATTCCCCTATTGTAGCATAATTCTTCAATTCCACAAATAATCCACAGCTATAGAAAGGAAATCTATTCTATAAAGTCCTTTTTAAAGCCATTTCTCAACTAAATTCTACAACTTATCCACAATTTGTGGATAACTTTAGTTATTTAAGATATAATTAAGAAAGTTTTTCTATACTTTAGACAATTTGATATCCTTAGGAGGAAAATATGAAATCTTCATCTAATTTACTGAAAAAACTTGGAAACATAACCCTTATTTTCGTTGTAGGTTTTCTAGGTGGGATTCTTGGAACCTTTTTAACCTTACAAACCTCTCATTCTTCTACTTCAAATACTGAAAGTAAGCAAGTACACTCAACCACTGTTAAAACAGCTTATAAAAATACAACCTCAACTAGTGAGGCCGTAGATAAGGTGAAAAATGCTGTAGTTTCTGTGATTACTTATTCTGATTCTTCGAATCAAGGGTTATTTGAAAAAGAAGAAAACTCTGATTCACAAATTTCTAGTGAAGGTTCTGGGGTCATTTATAAAAAAGAAGGAAAATATGCCTACCTTGTTACCAACACCCATGTAATCAATGGTGCTAAAAAAGTAGATATTCTTTTAGCAGATGGGAATAAAGTCCCCGGAGAAGTAGTTGGGTCAGATGTCTATTCTGATATTGCAGTCGTTCGTATTAGTGCGGATAAAGCAAAGGCAGTAGCTGAATTCGGAGATTCAAACCAATTAACAGTCGGTGAGACTGCAATTGCAATTGGTAGCCCTCTTGGAACAGATTATGCTAATTCTGTTACCCAAGGAATTATTTCCAGCCAAGGCCGCAATGTGAAATTGAAAGCCGATAATGGACAAAATATCTCTACACGCGCCCTACAAACAGACGCAGCCATCAACCCAGGAAACTCTGGAGGTCCATTAATCAATATTCAAGGACAAGTCATTGGGATTACCTCAAGTAAAATTTCAAATAACGGACAAACTTCAGTAGAAGGAATGGGATTTGCAATTCCTGCAAATGATGTTGTCAATATTATCAAGCAACTAGAAGAAAAAGGAAAAGTAGTTCGACCAGCTCTTGGAATCCAAATGATGGATTTATCCAACCTTTCAACTTCTGATTTAAGCCAATTAAAACTTCCTGAAAAAATCTCTGGAGGAGTACTAGTTCGTTCAACACTTGAAAATATGCCTGCTTCAGATAAATTGCAACGTTATGATGTCATCACAAAGATCGATGATACAGATATCGAGTCAACGGCAGATTTACAATCCGCCCTCTATTCTCACCAAATCAATGATACGATCAAGGTCACATTCTATCGTGATGGAAAACAACAAACAACTTCTATCAAGTTGACAAAATCAACTGAGGATCTGAGCGATTAACTTTCACTTTCTTGACATACTTGTAAACACACCTTTACGAATTTGTAAAGGTGTGTTATTCTATTCATAAGATGGAAAAATTAGAAAAAATAGCGGTAAAGGACATTCGAACCAATCCTTTCCAACCAAGAAAAGTATTTGATCAAGAAAAATTAGAAGAACTGGCTCAGTCAATCAAAGAAAATGGCTTAATTCAACCAATTATTGTCAGAAAATCTCCAATAATTGGTTTTGAATTGCTTGCAGGTGAAAGACGTTTTAGAGCTTCAAAAATTGCTGGATTAGAGCTTGTTCCTGCGATTATTAAAGAGTTAACAGATCAAGAAATGATGCGACAAGCCATTATTGAAAATCTTCAACGAGAAGATCTCAATCCAATTGAAGAAGCTATCTCCTACCAGAAGCTAGTTGATCATGGCTATAAGCACGACCAAATCGCTCAATTTATGGGGAAATCTAGACCCTATATCAGCAATATGCTTCGCTTGTTACATCTAGCTCCCTCTGTTCAAGAAGCAGTCATTCAAAATGATATTTCTTCGGCTCACGCGCGTGTTCTTGTTCCTCTTGATGAAGAAGAGCAGCGCTTTTGGTTGGAGCGAATCAAACAGGATCATTTAAATGTTCGAACATTAGAAAATAAGATCAGTTCAAAAAGAAAACAGAAAAATAAAAAAGCAAAAGAGAGCTTCCTACTAGAAGAGGAACAACGATTGAAAAAAATATTAGGAACAGATGTGACGATACACTCCTCTTCTCAAAATAAAGGAACTATCCAAATTTCTTTTTCTAGTCTTGATGAATACCAACGAATTATCAACAGCCTTAAATAAGGCTGTTATTTTTATTTTTTGTATTGACAAGCTTTTCCACCATAAAAATCTTTTGTAAATAGCAGAAAAATAAGGATATTCACTAGTTATCCCCACTTTGTGGATAACTTTTAAAAACAATGTGAATTTAAATCCACAACTTGTGGAAAAAGTTTAAAACTATAATTTAATTTCATGAAATTTAGCCTGTGGAAAACTATTTTTGTTTGTGGTAGAATAGGAGTACGTATGATTTGATACAATTCAAGAAAAGGAGGGAAGTCTGATAGTGTCACAAGAAGAGCAATTTTGGTCTCGTTTTTTAGAATTAGCCCAATTACAACTAAAAGATAGTGCCTATGATTTTTTTGTCGCCGATTCAAAATTAGTAAAAATCGATGGAGAGACGGCTACCATTTATCTTGATGGAAATTATAAAGAATTATTTTGGGAAACAAATCTAAAAAATGCTTTGATCACAGCCAGCTTTGAAGTCTACAATACAGATTTGAAGTTCCATTTCGTTTTTGAAGATACCGAAGAAATTCCTAGTAGTCATATCAGTGAGAATAGGAGATTATCTTCAGGTAGCTTAACAACCGAACCGTTGCCTAAAATTGATACAGGTCTGAAATCAAAGTACACCTTTGATAATTTTGTGCAAGGGGATGGAAATATTTGGGCGAAAGCAGCAGCGCTTGCAGTTTCTGAAAATCTTGCAACAACATACAACCCTCTCTTTATCTATGGTGGACCAGGGCTTGGAAAGACTCACCTATTGAACGCAATTGGAAATCAAATCCTAGAAAATATTCCAAATGCACGGGTTAAGTATGTCCCAGCAGAAACCTTTATTAATGAATTTTTAGAACACCTTCGATTAGGAGAAATGAAGACGTTCAAGAATACCTATCGAAGTCTTGATCTTTTACTAATCGATGATATCCAGTCACTTGGCGGGAAAAAAGTCACGACTCAAGAGGAATTCTTTAATACCTTTAATGCCCTCCATAGCGACAACAAACAGATTGTTCTAACAAGCGATCGAAGTCCGGATCATTTAGATAGTCTTGAAGAGCGGCTGGTTACTCGTTTCAAATGGGGACTAACGCAAAATATAACACCACCTGATTTTGAAACTCGGATTGCCATCTTACGGAATAAAATTGAAGATCTAGACTATATTTTTCCTAATGACACACTGGAATATCTAGCAGGTCAGTTTGATTCAAATGTCCGAGACTTAGAAGGTGCCTTAAATGATATTTCTTTAATGGCGAAGGTGAAAAAACTAAAAGAAATTACGATCGATGTTGCTGCTGAAGCTATTCGAGCTCGTAAAAACGATAATAGCAAGACGCTTGTCATCCCCATTGAAAAAATTCAGGAAGCAGTTGGAGCCTTTTATGGAGTCAGTGTAAAAGAAATCAAAGGTTCGCGAAGGGTTCAAAATATTGTCCTAGCACGACAAGTAGCTATGTATCTTTCAAGAGAGATGACGGACAACTCACTTCCTCGAATCGGAAAAGAATTCGGTGGGAAAGACCACACGACTGTCATTCATGCCTATGAAAAAATTAAAAGTATGGTCGACACAGATGATAATCTAAGACTCGAAATTCAAAGTATCAAGAAAAAGTTAAATTAATCTGTGGATAACTTCCTCTTAACTTCTAGGGGTTATACACAATTTTTAAACAAGTAACTTTTCAAGTCATAGACAGGATTCTGAGAGTTTTCCACAACTTCCACACAACCTACTATTACTATTAACTTACTAATCATAAAATAAATAAAAGGAATGACCATGATAAATTTCTCTATTAACAAAACTTTATTTTTACAAGCACTAAATACTACCAAAAGAGCGATCAGTTCAAAAAATGCTATCCCAATCCTTTCCACGATAAAAATTGATGTCACTCCAGAAGGAGTTGCCTTATCTGGATCAAATGGCCAAATTTCAATTGAAAACTTTATTTCTATTAAAGATGAAAATGCTGGTTTATTGGTGACCTCTCCAGGTTCTATTTTATTAGAAGCAACTTTCTTTATTAATGTGGTTTCAAGTTTACCAGATGTTACTTTAGATTTTAAAGAGATTGAACAAAAACAGGTTCTTTTAACAAGTGGAAAATCAGAAATTACACTTAAAGGAAAAGATGCAGATCAATATCCACGGATTCAAGAAATTGCTGCAAGTAATCCATTAGTTTTGGAAACAAAATTATTAAAACAATTAATTAATGAAACAGCATTTGCAGCAAGTGTACAAGAAAGTCGGCCAATTTTGACAGGTGTTCACTTTGTTCTATCGGATAATAAAGAGCTAAAAACAGTAGCAACAGACTCTCACCGTATGAGTCAAAAAGTGATTACACTGGAGAAAAATGGAGACAACTTTGATGTTGTCATCCCAAGTCGCTCTCTTCGTGAATTCACCTCTGTTTTTTCTGATGATATTGAAACAGTTGAGGTTTTCTTTGCTAACAATCAAATCCTATTTAGAAGTGAACACATTAGTTTCTATACCCGTTTGCTAGAAGGAAATTATCCTGATACAGACCGTCTCATTCCAACAGAATTCAATACAGAGGCAACCTTCAATGTGGCCAACCTTCGATTTGCAATGGAGCGTGCTCGTCTTCTTTCAAATGCGACTCAAAACGGAACGGTTAAATTAGAGTTCAAAAATGGAGTGGTTTCTTCTCACGTTCATTCACCAGAAGTTGGGCGAGTAAATGAAGAGATCGATACGAGCGCCGTTTCAGGAGAGGATTTGTCTATTAGCTTTAATCCAACTTATTTGATTGAAGCGCTCAAAGCTATTGACAGTGAACAAGTTGTTATTCGTTTTATTTCTTCTGTTAGACCGTTTACATTGGTTCCAGAAGGAAATGAACAAGGGTTCATTCAATTGATTACGCCAGTTCGCACAAATTAACAAAGGTGAATCATGTATACGTTAGGTGATTTTGTAGAAATGAAAAAGCCTCACGCTTGTGTGATTAAAGAAACAGGCAAAAAGGCAAATCGTTGGGAAATTACGCGACTTGGTGCAGACATAAAAATCAAGTGTAGCAATTGTGATCATGTGGTCATGATGAGTCGCCATGATTTTGAACAGAAAATGAAGAAAGTACTATAAAAGGTTCAGTCACTTATGTGACCGAACCTTTTCGATTATTTTAATTCTTCAAATTTTCCATTTTTAACTTCTTTGAAACCACCCTGTTTCATCATATCAAAAGTTGATTTGAAGCTGATATAGTCGACTTTTTTATCTTTTTGTGTCGTTACTAATTTCTTTTCAATTAGCTGATCTAAGTCTGCCTTTTCATAATTTAGTGTTGTTTTTTCAACCATATAATCATCTTTATATTCAGCAGAATGTGTAAATCCTTTGACATCTTTGTATTCTTCATCATATTTATCGATCATTTCCTTTAATTGATCTTTCGTAACTCCCGCCTCTTTGTAATAAATAGTAGTGGTGGTTTGGTTACTGATCGCTTTATCACCTTTATGTTCTAGTGTAATACGAACATCTGTTTTCTTTTCTTGGTTGATTGCCTGAAGATAGGATTTTTGAACAGATTGTTGTCCACAAGCTCCAAGAAGAAAGAGAGTAAAGATAGCGATTAAAGAAAGAAAAATAGATTTCCATGTTTGTTTTTTCATCTGAAAAACTCCTTTGTTCATTGTTAAATATAGTATACCATTTTTATCTTTTTAGAACGTTACAGTTTGATGAAAAAATCTAGTTTCAAAGGTGATGAAATATTTCATTTTTCATCACTTGTCTTTTGAATTATGTTATAATAAAAGAGATTGAAATTTGAACGGAGAAAAAGAAAAATGGCATTAACAGCAGGTATCGTTGGCTTACCAAACGTTGGTAAATCAACCCTATTTAACGCAATTACAAAAGCAGGAGCAGAGGCCGCAAACTATCCCTTTGCGACCATTGATCCAAACGTTGGGATGGTAGAAGTTCCAGATGAACGCCTCCAAAAATTGACGGAAATGATTACTCCTAAGAAGACAGTTCCGACTACTTTTGAATTTACAGATATTGCTGGGATTGTGAAAGGAGCTTCTAAAGGGGAAGGACTTGGTAATAAATTCTTGGCTAACATCCGTGAAGTAGATGCCATTGTCCATGTAGTGCGTGCTTTTGATGATGAAAATGTCATGCGGGAGCAAGGTCGTGAAGATGCCTTTGTTGATCCGCTAGCAGATATTGATACCATCAATTTAGAATTAATTTTAGCTGACTTAGAGTCTGTCAATAAACGCTATGCGCGTGTAGAAAAAATCGCTCGTACACAAAAAGATAAGGATTCTGTTGCGGAATTTAATGTTCTACAAAAAATCAAACCAGTTCTTGAAGATGGTAAATCAGCTCGGACCATTGAATTCACTGAGGAAGAACAAAAAGTGGTGAAAGGACTTTTCCTTTTGACTACCAAACCAGTTCTTTATGTAGCCAATGTGGATGAAGATGTTGTTGCAGATCCAGATTCTATCGAGTATGTGAAGCAAATTCGTGACTTTGCGGCAACAGAGAATGCGGAAGTCGTGGTGATTTCTGCGCGTGCTGAGGAAGAAATTTCTGAGCTAGATGATGCAGATAAACAAGAATTTTTAGAGGCAATTGGCCTAACAGAGTCTGGAGTTGATAAACTCACGCGTGCAGCTTACCACTTGTTGGGACTTGGCACTTATTTCACAGCTGGTGAAAAAGAAGTGCGTGCTTGGACCTTCAAACGTGGTATGAAAGCTCCTCAAGCTGCTGGAATCATCCACTCTGATTTTGAAAAAGGATTTATTCGTGCCGTGACCATGTCCTATGATGATTTAGTTAAATACGGTTCTGAAAAGGCTGTAAAAGAAGCAGGACGCTTGCGCGAAGAAGGAAAAGAATATGTTGTCCAAGACGGGGACATCATGGAATTCCGTTTTAATGTATAAGAGAGTTAAAAAAATGTAAAGGTTGGAAAAAATATTTCCAACCCTTTTAGTGTTTTGAAAGGAAAGAGATGACGAAATTAATTGTTGGATTGGGAAATCCAGGTGATAAGTATTTTGAAACGAAACACAATGTAGGCTTTATGTTAGTTGATCAAATGGCAAAGTCTTTAAATCTTACTTTCTCCCATGATAAAATTTTTCAAGCTGATATTGCCTCAACATTTTTAAATGGCGAAAAGGTCTATTTTGTAAAGCCAACCACTTTCATGAATGAGAGTGGAAAAGCAGTCCATGCCCTTCTGACTTATTATGGTCTGGATATTGAAGATCTTTTGGTTATTTACGATGATTTAGATATGGAAGTTGGCAAGATTCGTCTTCGAGCGAAAGGATCAGCTGGAGGTCATAACGGAATCAAATCGATTATCAATCATATTGGAACTCAGACTTTTTATCGAATTAAGATTGGAATTGGAAGACCTAAGCAGGGCATGTCAGTTGTTCATCATGTATTAGGAAAATTTGATAAAGACGATTACATCACTATTCTACAAACAATCGATCGAGTAGAAGAAGCGGTTAACGATTACTTGGTAGAAGAAAATTTTGAAAGAAGCATGCAGAAATACAACGGGTAAGTAGATGAATGTAATTGATTTAGTGAGTCAAAACTCCAACCTTCTATCCTGGCAACAAGGTTTGCAAAAAAATAATAGGGAATTGATCTTAGGATTGTCTGCGACCACAAAGGCTATTGTAATGGCTTCAGCCTTTGATTCTATTGAAAAAGCAGTCCTCATTACTTCCAGTTATAACGAAGCAGAACGATTGGCCAGTGATTTTATTGCTTTACTTGGAGAAGAGAAAGTCCATACATTTTTGGGAGATGATAACCCTTTAGCAGAATTTGTTTTTGCTTCACAAGAAAGGCAATTTTCACGATTAGAGGCTTTGCACTTTTTATGTCAAGAGGATCGTCAAGGCATCCTTGTGACCAATGTGAGTGGTATAAAACTACTATTACCTTCTCCTAAAGTTTTTGCATCTAGCATTTTTCAATTGAAGGTTGGTCAAGAAATAGACTTAACTACTCTGAGTGAAACATTACAGAAGATTGGCTACCAAAAGGTGAGCCAAGTTTTGCAACAGGGAGAGTTTAGTCTACGAGGAGATATTTTAGATATCTTTGAGATCGACCAACTCCAACCCTATCGGATTGAATTTTTCGGAGATGAGATTGATGGAATCCGAATCTTTGACCCAGAAAGTCAGCGTTCTGTTGAAAATGTTGAAGAAGTTCAACTGAAGGCAGTGAGTGATCTATTGTTGCAAGAGGAAGATTTTATACGTGGTCAGCAGCAAATAGAACAATTGCAAGAACAGAGTGCAAATGAAGAATTTAAATCTTATCTAGCAGAAATTCTGGGAGATATTTCTCAAAGGAAACTCCATCCGGATCTTAGAAAATTTATTAGTTTCTTTTACGAGAAGCAATATACCCTATTCGATTATCTCCCTAAACACACTCCAGTCTTTCTGGATGATTATCAAAAAATAGCCGATCAAATAGCGAGATTTGAACTAGATACAGCTAATCTCTTGACGGAAGATTTACATAAAAATAGAGCTTCTTCTCGCCAAGTGTATTTTGCAGACACCAGTACAACATTACGAAAATATACGCCTGCAACTTATTTTTCAAACTTTCAAAAAGGATTGGGAAATCTGAAGTTTGATCATTTGTATCAATTCAATCAATATCCCATGCAGGAGTTTTTTGGACAATTTGATTTACTAAAAGAGGAAATTGAACGGTATCGAAAATCAAACTATACTGTTATTGTCCAAGCAACTTCTCATCACAATCTTCAACAGCTCCATAAAAATTTAGAAGAGTATGGGATTCGATTAGATTATATTGATGGGGATACGATCATTCCTCAAGCTAGTCAATTAGTCGTTGGAGGATTAGCTCACGGTTTTCAATTTGTTGATGAAAAAATTGTCTATATTACAGAATCAGAGATTTATCAGAAAAAGATCAAACGAAAGATTCGCAGGCAAAATATTTCCAATGCAGAACGCCTAAAAAATTATAATGAACTGGAAAAAGGGGACTATGTTGTTCACCAAATTCATGGTATTGGTCAATATTTGGGAATTGAAACGATTGAAATTTCGGGTGTCCATCGTGATTATGTTTCAATTCAATATCAAAATGGAGATCGCATCTCGATTCCTGTCGATCAGATTCAGATGTTGTCCAAATACGTTGCAAGTGATGGAAAAACGCCAAAAATTAATAAGTTAAATGATGGGCGTTTCCAAAAAACGAAGCAAAAGGTTCAGACCCAGGTGGAGGACATTGCGGATGATTTGATAAAACTTTATGCGGAGCGTAGTCAATTAGAAGGCTTTGCCTATTCCAAAGATGATGAAAACCAAGAGGCTTTTGAACAAGATTTTCCATATATTGAAACAGATGACCAATTACGTTCCATTGAAGAAATTAAAAAAGATATGGAATCGAATCGTCCGATGGACCGATTGCTGGTTGGAGACGTCGGTTTTGGGAAAACAGAGGTCGCTATGCGAGCAGCCTTTAAGGCAGTAAATGATCATAAACAAGTAGCAGTGTTGGTTCCTACCACTGTTCTTGCCCAACAACATTATGCCAATTTTAAGGAGCGTTTTGAATCTTTTGCAGTAGAGGTTGCTGTTTTAAGTCGTTTCCAGAGTAAGGCAGAGCAGAAAGAAACGCTTGAAAAGTTGAAAAAAGGACGAGTGGATATTATTATTGGAACTCACCGGCTCTTGTCCAAAGATGTTGTTTTTTCAGACTTAGGCTTAATCGTGATTGATGAAGAACAACGTTTTGGAGTGAAGCACAAAGAAACCTTGAAAGAATTGAAAAAAAAGGTGGATGTGCTTACCTTGACAGCTACCCCTATACCTCGAACTCTTCATATGTCTATGCTAGGAATTCGAGATTTGTCTGTCATCGAAACACCTCCGACCAATCGGTATCCTGTGCAAACTTTTGTATTAGAGACCAATCCAACCATTATTCGAGACGCTGTGTTGCGGGAGATGGATCGTGGAGGACAGGCCTATTATCTTTACAATAAGGTAGATACAATTGAACAAAAGGTGTCTGAATTAAAAGAGTTGATTCCAGAGGCTTCGATTGGCTTTGTTCATGGCCAGATGAGTGAAGTTCGCCTGGAAAATACCCTGTTGGATTTCATAAATGGCGAATACGATGTCCTAGTGACGACAACCATTATTGAGACAGGTGTGGATATTCCAAATGCCAATACACTCTTTATTGAAAATGCGGATCATATGGGACTTTCAACGCTTTATCAACTAAGAGGTCGTGTGGGACGAAGCAATCGAATTGCTTATGCTTATTTGATGTATCGTCCAGACAAATCTCTTACAGAAGTGTCTGAAAAACGTTTAGAAGCTATTAAAGGTTTTACTGAGTTGGGTTCTGGATTTAAAATTGCTATGCGAGATTTATCAATCCGTGGAGCAGGAAATATCCTTGGAGCTTCTCAATCTGGTTTCATCGATTCAGTTGGTTTTGAAATGTATTCTCAATTGTTAGAAGAAGCTATTGCTAAGAAACAAGGCCAAGAGCATCGCAGGCAAAAGAGTAATGCAGAGTTGAACCTTCAAATAGATGCGTATTTACCTAATGAATATATTTCAGATCAACGTCAAAAAATTGAAATTTACAAACAAATTCGTGAAATGAATTCTGCAACGGACTATGAATACTTGCAAGATGAATTGATCGATCGTTTTGGAGAATACCCAGATGTTGTGGCCTACCTACTTGAAATTGGTTTAGTGAAAGCTTACTTGGATCAAGTCTTTGTCCGTCTTGTTGAAAGAAAACAACAAAAAGTGACAGTGAAATTTGAACCTATTGCCAAACAACTGTTTTTAACACAGGATTATTTCAAAGCTCTGTCAATGACACAGTTAAAGGCACAGATTGCAGAAGAAAAGGGATTGATTGAAGTGATCTTCGATATTCGAAATAAGAAAGATTTTGAAATTTTGGAAGCTCTGAAGCAATTTGGTCAAACCTTATTGGAAATTAAACAGGAAAAAGAAAAGGACTAGCAGTTCTTAGCTCATTTTTCGCATTTTATGTATAAAAAATGATACAATACTATGTTAGAGGTGACAGTATGAGATTAGATAAATATTTAAAAGTTTCTCGCATTATTAAGCGTCGTCCTGTTGCAAAGGAAGTTGCAGATAAAGGACGAATCAAAGTCAATGGAGTATTAGCCAAAAGTTCAACGGATTTGAAAGTGAATGATCAAATTGAAGTTCGTTTTGGAAATAAAGTATTGACGGTTAAAGTCTTGGAAATGTTGGATAGTACAAAAAAAGAAGATGCATCCAAAATGTATGAAATAATTAGTGAAACAAGGATAGAAGAAGATGCCTAAAAATATCGTTCAAATGAACAATAAATATATCAAAGACGAAAGTCAGCGAAAACGTTTTTTAGAAGAAGAAAGAAAAAAACGCAATCGTTTTCTGGGACTCGTCTTGATATTGGTCATGTTACTATTTATTCTTCCAACTTATAATTTAGCCCAGAGCTATCAATCGCTACAAGATAAAAAAGAACAATACAAACAGTTGGAAAAAGAGTATAAAGAAACAAGTGAACAAAAAGAATACCAACAAGACATCGCTAAAAAATTAAAAGACGATGATTATGCAACAAAATATGCACGCGCTAAGTATTCTTTTTCAAAAGATGGTGAATATGTTTATACCATCCCAGATTTACTCCCCCAATAACCGATGGAAAATATCTTACAAACAGTTAAACAATTCCTTGAATTTTCGGATGAAAAATTAGAGGAATTAAAAAAGAAAAACCAAATGATTAAACTTCAAAAGGATGAAAAGGAAAGGAATACAGGTGTCTAAACGATTTCTGCTCCTATTGTTAGTTCCAATTTTATTTATTGGGTCTCAAGCAGCGAGTATCGAGCAGTCTGAGTCTTCTCAGACAATGGCTCATCCATCAGAACTTTATTTTTCTTCAATTCCAGCGAATCCTAATGTCTATCGCAAAATTTCTGTTTTTTCTGATCCTCAGTTGAAAAAAGCAAAAGGAGAAATTCTTCCCAACACACCGTTTACAATCGAACAACTCTTTGTAAATGATGAAGGGAAAGCTGTATTTAAAATAGCAGATAAAGGATATGTATTAGCAGATTCTTCTGTCATTTTTTCTGATGTTGTGCAAGAAACACAAGAAAAAAAACAAGAAATGTGGCTAAAACCTGGTTTTAAAGTGTACGACCGACCCTTAATAAATGGTGCAAAAGAAAAAAGTACACCTCTTTCTCCTTATACAAAAGTGACAGTCTTACGTACAGCTAAGACTTTACGAGATGAGTTTGTGGAGATTGAAGGTCAGGGCTGGGTGAACAAAGCATTCGTTACTGAAAAAGATAATCGAATGGAAAAAGTTCAGGACTTGTTAAATAGTAAATACAATTCTCCTTCGTATGGAATCTATGTAAAACAATTAGAGACTGGAAATACTGCTGGAATCAATCCGCAAAAAGAAATGTATTCTGCCAGTGTAACGAAATTACCATACTTGTACTACGTCCAAGAACAGCTCAATAAAAAAGCCATTTCCCCAACTACAACCTACAAATATATTCCAGAAGTAAATGATTTCAAAGGAGGCTATGAACCAGAAGGAAGTGGTAGTCTTTCAAAAACACCCGATGGAAAAGAATACAGTGTTCAAGAGTTGGTAGATAAGATTGCAAAAGAATCAGATAATGTTGGACATAATATCTTGAATTATTATGTCACTCATCAATCAGATCAAGACTTCCAAAAAACTTTGGATAGGATTGCAAAGAAACATTGGGATGTTGAAAAAAGAGAAGCATCCGCTGAAATGGCTGGCAATGTCATGGAGGCTGTCTATCAACAAAATGGCTCTATTATTGATGCGCTCTCCTCTACAAAATATGATGATCAACGGATTGCGCGTGACCTTCCAGTAAAAGTTGCTCATAAAATTGGAGATGCCTATGATTTCAGACATGATGTTGCGATTGTATACACAAATTCACCCTATGTAATAGCCATTTTTACAGATCATTCGAATTATGATACGATTTCCAACATTTCAAAAGATATCTATGAGGTATTGAAATAATGGAAAAGCGATTTTTAGAGTTTTGTGAAAAACAATATCTATTTACTCCCCATCGCCGTGTTTTAGTTGCCTTATCTGGTGGATTGGATTCAATGAATCTGTATGAACTTTTATATAAGAATAAAGAACGATTGAAAATCCATCTGGTACTCGCTCATGTCAATCATGGACAAAGACCAGAATCGGATTTAGAAGAAAGTGAACTTCGAACGCTAGCTGATAGGCGAGAGACACGTATCCATGTGGCTCACTATTCGGGTGATTTTACAGAAGCAAAAGCTCGTACCTTTCGTTATGATTTTTTTAAACAGATTATGGAGAAAGAGGATTGCACCGCTTTAGTAACAGGTCATCATGCAAACGATCAAGCCGAAACAACTTTCATGCGCTTAATACGAGGAACAAAATTACGCCATTTAAGTGGTATTCCTGTACGCCAACCATTTGGTAAGGGTGAGTTAATCCGTCCTTTGTTAACTTTTACCAAAGATGAGTTGATGGAAATCCCTCACTTTGAAGACAGTAGCAATGACTCACAGGACTATTTTCGAAATCGTGTACGACATCAATACCTTCCTGAATTTGAAAAAGAAAATCCCCAAATGCAAGCAAGTCTTCGCTATTTAGCAGAGGAAGTGAATCATTGGCACCAAGCACTAAAAGAATTGACTAGCGAGTTAAGCATTCAAGATTTAGCTTCTTTTAGAACGTATTCTCATTCTGTACAATCATTCTTATTAGAAGAGTATTTGGCACAATTCCCAGATTTGCAACTTGGTAGGGCCCAGTTTCAAGAATTATTAAATTTACTGCGAAAAAAAAGAAATTGCGTTCATTATTTAAAGTCGAATTATGAACTACATCAAGAATATGATTTCTTTGAAATACAAAAAATCAGTCAAAAGTCGGATGACCAACCCCTCCCATTTTTGTTAGAATTTGGGAATATCTTTGAAATTGCAAATTATAAACTATCTTTTGGACAACCATTAGTAGGGGAAAATGTAGAAATTCTTTCTGTTTCACGCGAAACTCCCATCTTAATTAGAGGGAGAAAGGAAGGAGATCAGCTGCTTGTTAATGGCCACCATCAAAAATTAAGACGGTGGTTTATCAACCATAAAATTCCAATTTCGCTTCGGCAAAAAGCTCTCATTATAGAACAGAATCATAATATTCTTTCTGTAGTGGGATTGGTAACGAGTGATTTGAGTAAGCCCTCAAAAAGTGGTATAATGAAAGATAGTCTTTATATTCAAAAAATAGATAGGTAAAAACATGTTAGAAAAAGATATAAAAAAAGTATTGGTTTCACATGATGAAATTGTAGAAGCAGCAAAGAAATTGGGTGAAACCCTAACAAAAGAGTACCAAGGAAAAAATCCAATTTTTGTTGGAATTTTGAAAGGCTCTGTTCCATTTATGGCAGAGTTGATCAACCACGTGGATACACATATTGAATTGGATTTTATGCTGGTTTCAAGTTATCATGGTGGTACGGCAAGCTCAGGTATTATTAATATTATCAAAGATATCGACCAAGATATTACTGGTAGAGATATTTTATTTGTAGAAGATATTATCGATACAGGTAAAACTCTCAAGAGTCTAAAAGAACTCTTTGAAGAAAGAAATGCAGCATCTGTAAAGATTGCTACCTTACTGGATAAACCTGAAGGCCGTTTGGTTGAGATTGAAGCAGATTACACCTGCTTTACGATTCCAAATGAGTTTGTTGTAGGATATGGTTTAGACTATGATGAAAATTATCGTAACCTACCATATGTTGGTGTATTAAAAGAGGAAGTGTACTCAAAATAGAGGAGACTAGATGAATAACAGAAAAAACAACGGTTTTGTTCGAAATCCTTTTCTGTATTTGTTGATTATTGTAGCGGCTGTGACAGGATTCCAGTACTTTTTTGCGGGTAATGGGGTTGGTCAAAGTCAGCAAATCAACTACACAGAATTGGTCAAAGAAATTAAAAATGATAATGTAAAAACGATCAGTTACCAACCAAATGGTAGTGTGATTGAAATTGCAGGTACCTATAATAAAGCAAAAGAATCAAAAGAAGATACAGGAATTCAATTTTTTACCCCAAGTGTTCAAAAAGTATCTCGCTTTACTAGTGTCATCCTTCCATCTGATATCACCGTCAATGAATTACAAAAATTAGCAGCTGACCACAAAGCAGAAATCACCATCAAGCGTGAGAGCTCAAGTGGCATGTGGATAACAATTCTCACTTCAATTGTTCCATTTGTTATCGTCATGTTCTTCTTCTTCTCAATGATGAACCAAGGCGGTGGCGGAGGTGCCAGAGGTGCCATGAACTTTGGTCGTAATAAAGCCCGCGCTGCTAATAAAGAAGATATTAAAGTTCGTTTTTCAGATGTAGCAGGAGCTGAAGAAGAAAAACAAGAACTTGTTGAAGTTGTTGAATTTTTAAAAGATCCAAAACGCTTTACTAAATTGGGTGCAAGAATCCCAGCAGGTGTGCTTCTTGAAGGCCCTCCCGGAACTGGTAAAACCCTTTTAGCAAAAGCAGTAGCTGGTGAAGCTGGAGTGCCATTCTTCAGTATCTCTGGTTCTGACTTCGTTGAAATGTTTGTCGGAGTCGGTGCTAGCCGGGTTCGTTCACTTTTTGAAGATGCTAAAAAAGCAGCTCCAGCCATTATCTTTATCGATGAAATTGATGCTGTTGGGCGCCAACGTGGTGTAGGTCTTGGTGGTGGAAATGATGAACGTGAACAAACCCTTAACCAGCTCTTGATTGAGATGGATGGTTTTGAAGGCAACGAAGGAATCATTGTTATCGCAGCAACTAACCGTTCTGATGTCCTTGACCCTGCCCTTCTTCGTCCTGGCCGTTTTGACCGTAAAGTATTAGTTGGACGTCCAGATGTGAAAGGTCGTGAGGCAATTCTTCGTGTTCATGCTAAGAATAAGCCACTTGCTCAAGATGTGGACTTGAAATTGGTTGCTCAACAAACACCAGGATTTGTCGGTGCTGATCTCGAAAATGTTTTGAACGAAGCAGCCTTGGTTGCAGCTCGTCGAAATAAAAAAGTAATTGATGCTGCTGATATCGATGAAGCAGAAGATCGTGTTATTGCAGGTCCATCTAAGAAAGATCGGACAATTTCACAAAAAGAACGTGAAATGGTTGCTTATCACGAAGCTGGTCATACAATCGTTGGTCTGGTCTTATCAAATGCTCGTGTAGTTCATAAAGTTACGATTGTTCCACGTGGTCGCGCAGGCGGTTATATGATTGCCCTTCCTAAAGAAGATCAAATGTTACTTTCTAAAGAGGACATGAAAGAACAATTAGCTGGGCTCATGGGAGGACGTGTTGCCGAAGAAATTATTTTTAATTCGCAAACAACGGGTGCTTCAAATGACTTTGAACAAGCTACCCAAATGGCGCGTGCTATGGTAACAGAATATGGTATGAGTGAAAAACTTGGACCGGTCCAATATGAAGGAAATCATGCGATGTTTGGTGCTCAAAGCCCACAAAAAATGATTTCAGAACAAACAGCTTACGAAATTGATGAAGAAGTTCGTGGTTTGTTGAATGAAGCCCGTAATAAAGCGGCAGAAATTATTCAAGGAAATAGAGAAACGCATAAACTAATTGCGGAGGCTCTATTAAAATATGAAACCTTGGATAGTGTTCAAATTAAATCATTATATGAAACAGGAAAAATGCCTGAAAATTCAGAGCATGAATTAGAAGAAGAAGCAAAACCTCTATCATATGATGAGATTAAGTCAAAATTAGAAGAAAACAACTAATTCAAAAGAAGGAAAATATTTCCTTCTTTTTTTATTAAAAAAGTGTTGACAGAGTGAAAATATTCTGTATAATAGAATATGTTGCAAAAATGGTCCGTTGGTCAAGGGGTTAAGACACCGCCTTTTCACGGCGGTAACACGGGTTCGAATCCCGTACGGACTATCGATAAACTGTCACCAAGTGACAGTTTTTTTTGTGTATTTGGACAAAATAGTTAAAAATAATAACCAAATAGTTAAAAAAACGTGCAGAATAGAAAAAAAGTCCAATGGGCTTCTTTATTTTTATAAAATACAGATAAAAATAAAGGAGAGCTTATGGAATTTAATAAAATGTATCAAAAAGTAAAATATATTGTAAGAAAATGTGAAAAAGAATATTATATTCAATTATGGGAAAAAGATGATTGGGAACAAGAAGGACAGCTAACACTCTTTGAACTTTATCAAAAAAATCCTGAAATTGAAACAAATGAAGAATTACTTTATACATATTTCAAAACAAAATTTAGAAATCATATTAAAGATAAAATAAGACAACAGGAAAGTGATAAGAGAAAAATTAATAGACTTCCATATATTGAAATTGGAGAAATTAGTCACAGAATTTCATCAAGAAAAATATATTTAGATGAGCTGGTTGTTCTGAGAGATGCATTAAAACGTTTTAAAGAAAAATTAACCGTAAAAGAAAAAGAACAATATGAAGCATTACTAGCAAACAGAAGATGTCTAGGAAAAACAAAAATGAAAAAGAAATTAGAGAACTATCTAAAGGATTTTAAAAATTCAATTTAAAAACTGAAAGTTGCCAGTGAATAAATGAACTTTCAAAAAAATAAATTTTTTTGGAAAAAAGTATTGACAGTAAGGGTAGGTCATGATATACTAATATAGTTGTCGCGCGAGAGCGACAAAGACCTTTGAAAACTGAACAAGACGAACCAATGTGCAGGGCGCTATAACGAAAGTTATAGTAACTGAACAATAAAAAACAATAAATCTGTCAGTGACAGAATGAGTTTAAGACAAACAATTATTTTAATGAGAGTTTGATCCTGGCTCAGGATGAACGCTGGCGGCGTGCCTAATACATGCAAGTAGAACGCTGAAGCTTGGTGCTTGCACCGAGCGGATGAGTTGCGAACGGGTGAGTAACGCGTAGGTAACCTGCCTCTTAGCGGGGGATAACTATTGGAAACGATAGCTAATACCGCATAAAAGTCGATATCGCATGATATTGA